>NZ_JBQYLP010000150.1:0-3163 GCF_052683555.1 Burkholderia sp. BC1 | reverse complement strand
TACGGCTCAATAGCCTACTTCAGGGAGGACCACTTTTCAGGGGGCAGACCAGGGTCGCTTGCCCTCGATTCCATATCGACGAGCGCTCCCCCCGAGACGATCCGCAAGAGCGGAGAAGCCCCGGAGGGGCTCGAGGATTGGGCAGCGCTTGCTGTACAGATGAACAAAGCGACACTTTGCGAGGTCGAAGATGCGCTCGTACGCGCGGCACTCAAAGCCGCGAACGGGAACATATCAGAAGCCGCACGTCTTCTCGGATTGACACGCGCGCAACTCGACTACCGTGTCAAGAAGTTGAACAATTCAATGCCAATCTCGACGGAGAAGTAGAGAGCGCAAAGCACCAGCGTTTGGGATCAACCGAATCGAAGATCTGCTTCGGCTTTGTTCGGGAGGTTAGGGGCGCTGGTGGTGCAGACGCAATTAGGCTTTTTTAACGCACCTCGCCTGACCAAATGCATTCCATTGATTGATCAGGTTGGCGATAGCGCGGCCTTCCTGAGTTTGTGACGCGATGCGACGCGTCAGCAGCGTGTCGCCGATGCAGCGCTTAATGCGCGAAAATTGCGCCTCAACGCGAGCGCGCAGGCCATAGCCATATTTGTTCTGGAATGCATACTGTCCCTTCTCTTTCAGATAACGCACAAGTTGATCGTGCCAACGATTTTGCTTCGCGTCATCGACCGCATCGGCCTTGGGAGGAATCACCGGCACGACGCCGCTGGCGAGCAGTTGTTCATTGCGCTCGATCTGGTAATACGCCGTATCGGCAATGAGTCGATCGATCTTACCGACTTGCGGCAACAGCAAATCGAGGCCGCTACTGTCTCCAGTGCCGGTATCGGTGATTTCCACTGCCAGTACGTCGCCTTCAGCATCCATGGCCAGATGCATCATGCGCCATGGCGTACGCTCAGCTTTCTTGCCGTATTTCTTTTCGTACCATGCGCCGGCATGAGAAAAGCGCAAGCCCGTGCTGTCCACTATCACCGTCACCGGCTCGCCTTCATTGAGGCGCTCAGCCGCGCGCACGCACTTCCTGCGCACCGTGATGTCCAGCGAAGCAAACAGGTCCGACAGATGGCCAAAGCTGGGTACGGGCAGCTCGACGCCACGCCCGCGCCAATAGTCGTGCATGAAGCCCGCGAATTCCCGCAAACCCATCCGGTACATGCGATACAGCATAAACAGCAAGTTTGAGATAGCCCCTTGATTCACCGGACACGGTCTCTGTTTCTGGATGAACCCACTTCAGGGGTAGATCCCATCACCCGGCGCGAATTCTGGACCCACATCAACGGACTGGCCCGCAAGGGCGTGACCATCATGGTCACCACCCACTTCATGGACGAGGCCGAATACTGCGATCGCGTGGCCATGCTGTCGCGTGCGCAACTGATTGCGCTGGATACGCCCGACGCGCTCAGTATGAGCTCCATTAACCGCATCCTATTTGCCTAGAGGGAAGTCGTGCACAGTTGACTGGGTGATGATTGAAAACGGAGTCGAGGATGTCGGAAGCGGTAGCGCAGTGGGCGGGCCACTTGGAGGCGATCGAGGCCGAGGGTACCGCGCTCAAGCGTTCGGCGATCAGCCCAGAACGGCCCGACCCGACGATGGAGGACGCCTTCATTCACCTGGTGGAGTCGGCGGACCGCGAGATGGAGGCCACCATATGAACGGCGCCACAATGCACAAAGACGGGAGTGGCCCCCTGCAGACCGACTTGCGCCGTTTTGATCTGCGGCGCTTGATGGCACTGGTGACCAAGGAAAGCTACGGGCTCGTTTGCGCTCCTGCTCGCCAGTCTGGTGCTGTTCATCCTGTCGGTGGTCGGCATCGGTCTGATGATTTCCGCGGTCAGCATGACGCAGCAGCAGGCCATCCTGGGGGCGTTCGCCATCGGCGTGCCGGCGGTGCTGATGTCCGGCTTTGCGACGCCTGTGGAAAACATGCCCGTCGTCCTGCAATGGCTGGCCCAGGCCATTCCGCTGACCCACTTCCTCATCATCGTCGAAGGCAGCTTTCTCAAGGCCATGCCGCCCGGTGACATTCTCGCCAGCCTGTGGCCGCTGGCGGTCATCGCCCTGGCCACGCTGACGATGGCCACCGTATTCGTCCGAGGACGCCTGCAATGAAATCCAAGCCCCGCACTCCCTTTCTTCGCGCAACCGTCACCGGCCTGACCCCTGGGCGCGCGCGTCCGCTCGCGCTGGCCCTGTCCTGCGTGCTGCTGACTGCCTGCGCAAGCGTGGGCCCCGACTACCGCGAGCCGCCGCCGGTCGACGTCGGCAGCGGCTGGAGCTTGCCGTTGGCAAGCGAATCCCAGTCCGCAGACTTGAGCCAATGGTGGTCTGCACTGGACGATCCCATCCTCGATCGCCTGATGGCCACGGCGCTGGCACAGAACCTGGATCTGCGCCAGGCTGCGGCACGCATCGATGAGGCACGCGCCCTGCGCGATCGTGTGGCCGGCGAGGCATTGCCCACCGCCGCCGCTGGCGCGAGCGTCAACCGGCGCCGTCAAAGCGAGAACGGCCCCTTGCCCGTAGGCTCGATCCCCGGCCTTGACGCCACGCAGACCATCTACGACGCGGGCTTCGACGCGGCCTGGGAGGCCGACTTGTTCGGGGCCAAGCGGCGCGCCCTGGAAGGCGCCAACGCCCGCCTGCAGGCGACCGAAGCCGAGGCACAGGGCATACGCATGCGCATCGTGGCCGAGGTCGCGCGCACCTGGTTCACCGCCGTCGGCGCCCGCTACGAGTTGCACGCACAACAGGCCACGCTGGATACGCTGCAGCAGACTTGGGAATGGGTGCGCCTTCGGCATGCGCTGGGCGACGCGTCGACCGCCGACGTGGAGGCGGCGTACGCCCAATGGACAGCAGTCAACGCGCTCATCCCGGATATCCAGGCGCGCCAGCGCGCCGCGGTACTCAGCCTGGGCGTGCTGCTGGGCGCACCGCCGGAGCGGGAGCTGGCACTGCTGGATGGCCCCTTGACGCCGAGCACGCTGCGGGCGCTGCCGGTGGGCGAGCGTGCCGACATGCTGCGCCGGCGCCCTGACGTACTGGCTGCGGAACGTCGCCTGGCGGCGAGTTCTGCCGACATCGGTGCGTATTCCGGCGAACGTGATCACGCATTTCGGCGGATCGTGATCATG
>NZ_JBQYLP010000149.1:0-3277 GCF_052683555.1 Burkholderia sp. BC1 | reverse complement strand
ATAGTGCGGATTCCCGTGTGAAAGTAGGTAATCGTCAGGCTCCCTAAGCCAGAAACCCCCGCCTGAACAGGCGGGGGTTTTTGCATTTGCGGCGGCCGAAAAGTGTCGCTTCAATCCTCTCCTTCCAGTCTCCAACGCACCGCACGCCGGTCAGCGCCTGCACCGCGCACCATGCACCGACATGCGCCGCCAAAGCGGGAAATCACCTCTTCAGGGTAATATCGCGATTCGTGCCGGCTCCAGCTGCAACCTTCAGTGACGGCGGCCGGCGTTTCTGCATCCCCGTCTATTACACCGTTCATGACTGCTCGTTCCGCCTCAGGTGATCGGACGACCGACTTCCTGCCGTATCTCGTCGCCGCGACGTTCTTCATGGAGTATCTCGACACCACCGTGATCGCGACCGCGCTGCCGCAAATGGCGCATACGTTCGGCGTCGGGCCGAATGCGCTCAGTCTCGGCATGACGGCCTACATGCTCGCGCTTGCGGTCTTCATCCCGATCAGCGGCTGGATCGCCGACCGCTACGGCTCGAGGACGGTGTTCGGCAGCGCCATCGTGGTCTTTACCGGCGCCTCCATACTCTGTGGTCTGTCGAACGGCGTCGGGACATTCACGGCCGCGCGGCTGTTGCAGGGCGTCGGCGGAGCGATGATGGTGCCGGTCGGCCGGATGATCGTCGTGCGCAGCACCGAGAAATCGCGGCTCATGCGCGCGATCGCGACGATCACCTGGCCCGGCATCGTTGCGCCAGTCGTCGGACCACCGATCGGCGGCTTTATCACGACTTATGCGTCGTGGCGCTGGATCTTCCTGCTGAACGTGCCGTTCGGTATCGCCGCACTCGTCAGCACCTGGCTCATCGTCCGGAACACGCGCGCGGAGCAGCAGCGGCCGCTCGACTGGATCGGGTTCGTCCTGGCCGGCGGCGCCTTGACCTGTCTGTTGCTCGGTACCGAAACGGCCGGACAGCAAAATGCGCGGTTCGCGCAGGCCGGCATGCTTGTCGGCGCCAGCGTGCTGTTCGGCATTGCCGCGTGGGTTCATGCGCGACGATGCGCACACCCGCTGCTGGATTTCACGACGCTGAAAGTGCCGACGTTCTCGGTCACCGTGATCACCGGATCGATCACGCGGATCGCGATCAACGCGGTGCCGTACCTGCTCCCGCTGCTGTTCCAGATCGGCTTCGGACTATCGCCGTTTCAGTCGGGCCTGCTGCTGCTCGCGAGCGCACTCGGCAACCTCGGCATGAAGGCCGGCACGTCGTGGATCCTCGATCGGTTCGGATTCCGCCGTGTCGCGCTCGTCGACGTGACCATTGTCGGCATCTGCACGATCGCATGCGGCTGGCTCACGGCGTCGACGCCGCTCGCGATCACGCTGCTCGTCGTGTTTGTCTACGGGCTGACGCGATCGATGCAGTTCACGACGCTGGCGACGCTCGCGTATGCCGACATCCCCACTCAGCAGACGAGCGCGGCAAGTACGCTATGGAGCGCCGCGCAGCAGATGACGATCGGCATGGGCATCGCGTTCGGCGCGCTGTCGCTGCGCCTTGCGGCTTCGCTGCGTGGCGATACGGGCGGCGTTCACTATCTGCTCGAGGATTTTCGATGGGCCTTTGTCGCGGCCGGCGTGCTCGCGTTGCTGACGTTGCCCGGTTACGCGCGGCTCGCGCGCGATGCGGGCGATCGGCTGCGTGCAAGCGCCGCACGCGGGTAAGCGAGCGGCGCGTGGATATGGCGTGCATCCGTGCGGCGAAGTGTGGGCCGCCTCCGCTCGTCGGCGAATATCGCGGCGGTTGTCGCGCGGCTGTCACTGCGCGTCGTGAAAGATGATGCCGACCGTGTGCCGATGCCCGCTGCGGATCCGGCTCACGCCATGACGGAGGTTCACGCGATAAATGCCGCGCGTGCCTTGCACCGGCCTGCTATGCACCGCGAAAACCACTGCATCGCCTTGCGCGAGCGGCACCACTTCCGCGCGCGACTGCATCCGCGGCCGCTGCTCGGTCAACACGAATTCGCCGCCGGTGAAATCGCGCTCCGGCGCGGACAGCAGAATCGCGACCTGCAGCGGAAACACATGCTCGCCGTACAGATCCTGATGGAGGCAGTTGTAGTCTCCGGGACCGTACTGGAGCAGCAATGGTGTCGGGCGCGTCTGTCCCGCCTCGTGGCAGCGCGCGAGAAACGCCGGCAGATCGGCGGGGTAGCGTGTATCGATGCCGAGCGCACGATTCCAGCGATTCGCGATCGGCGCGAGATGGCGATACAGCGCGGTGCGCAGCGCATCGACGAGTGTCGGTAGCGGATACGCGAAGTACTTGTATTCGCCTCGCCCGAAACCGTGCCGCGCCATCACGACACGTGACCGATAGCGTGTGTCGTCCGGATAGAGAGCCGCGAGCGCGCGGCATTCGTCAGCCGACAACAGGCGCGGCACGTGCGCGCAGCCGTAGCCGTCCAGGTCGGTGTCGATAAGGTGCCAGTCGAGCGTGTCGACGCGGCTTGCGACGTCGACGGGTTCGGCCGTGCGGGGAAGATCGGCAATGTTCACAGACGTACTCCGTTGTCAGCGGTGCGGCGTTGCAGCTGCGGGATGGTTGGCGTCGCGGCTCGCGGGAAGCGCACACTGCGATACGCCGCGATATGGGGGCGGCGCGATGCGATACACGACAACGCCATTCGGGCAGCGGCCTTCGTGCTGCTTTCCGCGATGACCCATCGAATGGCTTCAGTGTAGAGGCGAGCGCGCGTCGATGCGTGCCGGATCTTGCGCGCCAATTCGGTGGGGAACGAAGGCGGAGCGGGGCGGGCGACGTGGGGAACGAGGTATCGTCGGCCGGCCGTTCGGCCATCCCGACGGCGGCCACCAGCGCCCGGCCATCGATGGTGTCAATGCGATCGGGATCGCTGGCGGCTCGCGTCTGCGAACGCGATCGTTGCGGCTACCGGAGCGACGGTACCAACGCCGTTGCGAGTGAATCGCCAGTACCCACGCGATCGCCAACGCTAGTGAATCGCCGGCGCGAACGCGGTCGCGGTGGCCAGCGGCAGCCGGTACCAACGGGATTGTCGCCGCTAGTGAATCGCCAGCGCCAGTGGGTCGCCACCGCTAGTGAATCGCCGGTGCTAACGCGACCGAGGTGGCCAGCGGTCGCCAGTCCCAACGGGATCGTCCCCGCCAGTGAATCGTCAGTGCCAGTGGGATCATCGCCGCTAGTGAATCGCCGGTGCTAACGCGACCGAGGTGGCCAGCGGTCGCCAGTCCC
>NZ_JBQYLP010000148.1:0-3424 GCF_052683555.1 Burkholderia sp. BC1 | reverse complement strand
TGAGCGTGAGCACGTAAATCGATGGGGCAATGAGCAACATAAATGATGTTCGAGGGACGAGGTAAAACGGGAGCGATGAAGCTCCCGTTGTCGTTTCAGAATGGCTCGTCGATGCTCTGGTGTGGCGGCTGTGTCGGACCGCGGTACCAGGGCTCGCGATAGCGGCGGATCTGGGTGGCGTAGGCGCGGCTGAACCACAGATAGAGGTCTTCGATGAAGAACTGCATCATGTAGGCTGCCTCGTCGGAGAGCTCGGGCAATGGCAGGCGCCGGGAGGCGTTGGGTTTGTGAGGTGATGCTTTACGGGACATGTCATCGGGCTCCGTTGGGTTGACGCGCTGGCGTGCGGCGCGAGGACTGTGTTGATGGTGCAAAGACCTCGAAGTACAGCTTCTCGTCGAGTTCGGACAGTTCGCGCTGCGCGGCGGTGGTGAGCAGTTCGTTGGCGAGCGTGGTGAGCACGCGGTAGTTGCCCAGCGCGTGTTCGCACAGCGTGTGGCGCAGCGGCGGTGTCATCAGCTGCGGGGCGCCGGCGCTGGCGAGCAGATGATTGAGGCAGGCCAGCAGATCGTCGGCCGAAGCCTTCTCGGTCCCCAGGCGGGAACGGATACGGCTGCCCAGGGGCAGCAGTTCGTCGCGCCGCAGCTTGTCGGTCAGGCGCGTGTCGCCGGCGAGCACCACACACAGCAGGGGCTGCGAGTCGAAGCGGGCGCTGGCCATGAGCCGCAGTTCGTTGAGCACGCCGGGACTCATTTCCTGCGCTTCGTCGATCAATAGGATTGGGCGCCGGCGCGTGCTTTGCAGGTGCGACATCCACCGGTCGCGCAGCGACCTGAAGCCGCCCCAGCGGTTGTGAGGCCGGAGTTCCAGACCGAAGATGTCGCCCATCTCGCGATAGAAGTCGGCGAGGTTGCTTTGCGGATGATTGATCGAGACGACTGTCAGATCGGTCAGTCGCTCGAGCTTCTCGGCCAGCACGCGCATGACCACGCTCTTGCCGGTACCCGGCTCACCGTGGATCATCGCGAAGCCGCCTTCGCGCACGAGCGAGTTCTCGATGCGCCAGCAGAAGTTCTCGACGCGCGGCGGCACGTACAGCGCCTCGAGGGGAAGCTCCGGCGAGAATGGGTTCCACTTCAGGCCGTAGAGGGCTTGCAGACGCTGGCTCATGCCTCCTCCTGCCAGTTGGCGGGAATCCAGGCTGGCGGCAACCCGGTTGCGGCGTGGTCGGCCAGCATCTGGCGTAACAGCGGCGCGATACCGGGCGCACTGGCCGGCGGCGGCTCGACATTGACGGCATCGAGTCGCCGACGCTGGCCATCAGCATTGGCGGCCTTGTCCAGCGGCCGCAGCGGGCACAGCACGGCGCCGCTATCGGCGTCGACGAGATCGACGCCGCTCAGGTCCCAGCGCGCGTAACGCAGGTGCACGCGCTGCAGGTGCCGGTAGGCCGAGGGAATCTCGAAGCGTGTGCCGGCCAGACTCACGGTGCCATCCGAGCGCCGCTGGGCGCGCGTCACGTCGATACGGAATGCGGCGCGCAGCGCGTCACTCGACGGGCATTCGCGGCCCACATCGGGGCCAGCCAGATAGCGTTTGAGCGGCGTGCCACCGATCTCGGAATGATGCGCGTGGTGGTACTCGCGCTCGATCCATGCGTGGGTGGCCTGATTGAGCAGTTCGAGCGTGAGGTTGGGCTCGCCTTCGAGCATGGCCATCACGCGCCCTTCGATGCGGGCCCAGAACGTCTCCTGCTTCGCGTTCTGATACGGCGAATATGGCAAGGTCGTCTGGTGCAGCACGCCGAGCGCGAGCAAGCCAGCGGTCGTCTCTTCGGCAAGCATCGCCGCGCCGTTGTCGGTCATCAGTGCGCGGGGCCGGCCACGACGCTGGAGCGCCTGGGTGAGCCCATGGATCAGACTACGTGCGGTCTCATCGAGAAACCATTGCGCGTGACAGACGACGCGCGAACGGTCATCGAGCACGCACAGCAGCATCGGCGTGATCCACTGGCCATCATGCGTGAGCAGCTTGCGCGAGCCGTGATGGAAATCGAGATGCCAGAGCGCGTTGACGTGCTCGACCTCGAAGCTGCGGACCTCGAGCTTCTCGAGGCGATCGCGTGCGAGCATCGCGCCGGTGCTGGTATGACGCGGCTTGCGTTCACGGTACAGGCCCTGCGCACGCAGATAACGACGCACCGTCGTGTACGACGGCAGGAACGCATGGCCGAGCGTGACCTTGAGATTGTCGAAGTGCAACTGGCAAGTCCAGCCGGGATGTTCCCGGTACTGCGCGCGAATCGCCTGTACCGCCTGAGGCGACAGGCTTGCGCCGGCGCCACTGGGGCGCTTGCGGTCGCGCAGGCTCGCAACCGGATCGTGGGCCGCCTTGCGGGCCCGGTAGAACCACCGCTCAACCGTGGAGCGGCCGAACTGGACATCGTCGCCAGTGACGGGATGACGCCAGCGTTTGGCGGCCAGCGCGGTGATGAGTTCGCGCACCTGCCCGGGTTCAGGCGGTGCTGCCAGCAAGGGGCCCACAACCGCAAAGCGCAGGCGCGCCCAACGATCCCGCAGGGGTAAATCGTGAAGTTCAGTCATGCTCTCTCCAGGGATGCGGCGCACCGCGCCGCGATTCGGGGGAGAGGCGAGACTACCGGCGCAGTCCGAGGGGGGCGAGCGACAAGTTCTGCGGGCGGTTACCGTCCCTCACGCAGGGTGCTCACGGCGCTTGCACTGGTAAGCGGTGATAGCCAGCGCAGCAGCCATGGCAATGGTTCGGCAGGCTGCGTGGTAGCGAAGCGCTCGAGCAGGCTTGCCGGCACCTGTGCGGTCTCGACGGGCGGCACGAACGCCGCCCGTCCGAGCGCCCAGAACGGTGTGCCGACAAACCCGGTCGTCCACCAGTGCCGCCATCGCGCGATCGTCGCGGGTGGCACGCCCAGCGCATCGAGTTGGCGCATTGCCGCGGCCGTACCGGCGCTCGCACGCGTGGCGCTGACAACAATCATGATTGCGGCGGTGTAGACGCGCCGGCCGAGAAAGCGCACCGAGAATGGCGTGGTACGACGGCGACAGTCGGCGCAGCAGAAGCTGTAGCGGAACTCGCAGTGGCAGCGGGCTTCGTATGAAATTCCGCGCGGCTTGCGCGGGTAGCGGGCGCTATGGAGTACGCCGCCGCAGCGACAACGCTGCGCGCGGGTCTGTTCGGCGTAGTCCTGATCGATACGTAGCAGCAGGTGATAGAAGTTGGGATCGCGGGCACTCACGTGGCACACTCTGGAAGTCTCGGTTCTTGGCAGACACGAGACTCTCCCTTGGGCGTCGTTTGTGCAAGATGCCTGAGGGAGACCCCCTCCGCTACATCACGCAAGCTGCTCAAAACGCCCCGAATTCCCATCGATTTACGTGCTCACGCTCAC
>NZ_JBQYLP010000147.1:0-3459 GCF_052683555.1 Burkholderia sp. BC1 | reverse complement strand
GGCCGATCATGAACTAAGATTGAAACCGGACCACCCTATGGGGTCAGGCCAACCCAAGGTCGCTTAAACCAAAAGCACCCTTACATTCCACGGTGTCACCGCTACTAAACAAGTGGCATACATCGAGCGTACCGCCTTCCTCGGCGAGGATAACGCCACGTTCGAGCACATTTTCCATCTCGCGGATATTCCCGGGCCACGAGTAATCCAGCAATAGATGAAGCGCACGATTGGATAAGCCCTTGAGGGACCGACCATGCCTTTTTGAAAATTTCTTTATGAAAAATTCCAGCAAAACCGGGATATCATCCTTTCTTTCACGCAAAGGTGGAATAACAATTGGAAATACATTCAGCCGGTAGAAAAGATCCTCACGAAAACGCCCGCTTTTTATCGCCTGTTTGAGGTTGTCATTAGTCGCAGTAATTACCCGAACATTTACCTTAACCGTCTTTGAACTCCCGAGGTGCTCCATCTCCCCCGTTTGCAAAACTCTCAATAGCTTCGCTTGAGCGGTTAGACTGAGATTACCAATCTCATCCAAAAAAATGGTCCCTTCGTTTGCGCTTTCGAAACGCCCAACGCGGGCATCGGATGCGCCGGTGAATGCCCCTCGCTCCACACCAAAAAGCTCCGATTCAATCAGCGAATCGGGAAGAGCTGCACAATTTAATTCAACGAATGGTTTCCCTACACGCGAACTTCTGTTGTGCAGTTCCCGAGCAAACAGGCTTTTGCCCACGCCGCTCTCGCCCATCAGTAAAACGGTCGCACTAGTGGGAGCCACTCTGAATATTTTGTGCATCACTGCGTTGAATCCAGCAGACGCCCCTATTGGTCCTTCTTTGACAGGCACTTCGTCAGGCTTGCAAGGCACACACTCATGATCTGTAGAGTCAGTCGGGGCTGGCCCTGAACTTTTCAACGCGACAAAGCGACGTTTCTCCAGAGATTGTGGCAGCATATACCGAAGATCCGCATCGGGGGCGTCCCACTCGTCCACGGGCTTTCCAATGATTCGACATAATGTATTGCCCATCGCGCGGCATTCGACTTCCCGGTATAGAATACGCCGGCCCATGAAAGCGCTCGTGTAGCCGCACGCGTAGCCAATCTGCATCCAGCAGGCTGGTTCGGAGCCGATGCCGTACACGGATATGTGAGCCTCATCCTCGGACGAGTCTTTCCACAGAAATTCCCCGTAATACTGACCGGTGGTGCTGTCGATATCCACTCTGACAGGTTCTACCAGGACGATGCCTTCCAGGGCGTGAAGTTGAGGACCTACCGCGAAGGCATCAAATGCGCTGTCTTGCCCGCGAACCTTTCGTGCGAGCGCGGCATCCCGAGAACCCGATAGATATCCCATGCGGGTCAGCAATCCGCGCGCAGCATCGCTACCTAAAGCTTCGATGAGTTCCTGTCGCAGTGAAGCAAACGCGTCCGTATGGATCAAGACCATTCGACGATCGTCGAGCCAGATGCGACCGTCCGCAGGATTGAAACGAAGCCGTTCCGCCAGATCCCGAATGTCCGGAAAATGCAGATCAGCCACTACATCTGGCACGAAAAGCGGTATTCCTCTGTCTATTTCTCCCGCTTTCCCTTTCTCCTCCTTCATGTTCCCTCCTCAGGAAATCGCCAGTCAGGGCTCTTTCTTAAAAGTTCATCGTCTCGCACGCTCTCACCGGGTGCGTAAACCTGCCTGGAACGAAAACCTAATTGGGGGACCGTTCGTTGCCACATGCCGTTGGCGTCACTTGAACGCCCCCCAAAGGCCTCCGCGCGGAGGCTTAAAGCGCCTCTTCCGAGAAGAAGTCACCGACCAATCGGTTAAATCGCTCTCCATGTTCAATCTGCGTCCAATGGCCACAGCGGCCGAACACGTGCAGCTGCGCCCGTGGAATCAGTCTGAGCAGTGTATAGGAATTGGACAGCGGGATGACCTGGTCTTCGCGCCCATGGATGATGAGTGTCTCGTGCGGAAGCGAGCCGACGTCCTCCTCCCGGCTCGCCATAGCGTCCACCCAACGCTGGCGCGGTGCCGGAAACATACTTGAAAACGCTTCCTGAAAGTTCGGCCGGATGCTTGCCTCATAACGCAGGCGAGCGAGGTCGTCATTTACGAGATTGCGGTCGAACGCAAAAACATCGAGCAACTCTCGCATGTTGTCGATTGACGGAACGTAGCCCCAAACCTTGTCCAACCCCTCCGTTATCGGGAAGGAGATACCCACGCTGCCCATGAGGACCAATCGGCGCACTCTTTCGGGCGCCCGGATGGCCAGCGCCAAGGCCAGAGCCCCTCCGAAAGAGTTCCCCACCACGTGAGCCTTGTCAATGCCAAGCGCATCCAGCAACCCGAGCGCATGCCCGACCCAGGTATCCATGTCATACCGGATACCCACCGGCCGCTCGGTATATCCAAAGCCCACCATGTCCGGTGCGATGACGCGAAACTGCTTCGCGAGTTCAGGGATTGTGAGGCGCCAGTTCGCCCATGCGGTTACTCCAGGGCCCGATCCATGAATCAAAAGAACAGGCACTCCCTGACCACGATCGTGATAATTGGTTTTTATACCATTTGCGGTGACTGTATTCGCAATTTCTAAAGAATCCGACATTTGCAACTCCATATATCCAGTATCCGGCAACGAGCAATAACTTGATTTCCCTTAACAACCTCGTATGATTTTTCTTGGTTGAATCATCATCGATCTTTCTCAATGCTTCGCCGCAAAGCATGCTTGGGCGGCTTCCATTGGCATCAACCCTGCATTGAAGTAGCCATGCAAACGCTTGACGACTTCTTTGTCGGGTACATAGGGCCACCGGATAAAACCTAGTTCGACGGCCGCCTCAAACCAGGCGTTCGTCCACGCCTGCAGGTGCTTTGCATCCCCGATGCGTCAGTATATTTGACTCGTCAAACATAGTTTGTCGACCTCTGATGACTCGGAGCAATCATCTGCGCAATGCGACTTACGCTAGACCGCGCCCTCTGGGGGAAGTACCACTTCCTGAACGGCTAGCGGATTTTCGCGTAGATCTCATTGCACGAGCGTCCGCTTCCGTTTCCCTTCTACGAGCGTCAAATTCAGGACACTAGCCTCAAGCTTAACCCGCGTCGCTTGAGGTACGGCAGGTCCAATACATTATGTCTAAAAACGTCTTTGGTCATTCATGACTTCAATGTCCGGCTTCGTGAACACAAAAATTGCTGTTCCCGACTCACGCGACCTCTTGTGGGCTTAAATTTCGCCGATGAACGTGGTACGTCAATAATCACAATGTTTGCCTTTAACGGTGTCTGACAGTCCTGACCTACAGGGTCAACCCCACCCGCGCCCGCCTCTGCATCAAAACCGTTTTTGCCAGGCCACCGCTGCGTTGATCTGCGAGTGGGTCACCTTTATCGGCACGGAGGTGTTGGGCTGACTCGTGTTCGTCAAGGTCTTC
>NZ_JBQYLP010000146.1:0-3473 GCF_052683555.1 Burkholderia sp. BC1 | reverse complement strand
ATCAACCTAACGGTGTCCGCGTGTCCTGAGTTACAGGGGCAACTCCAGTTATCTGCCTGCACGATGCTCCCGCAGCAGGCAGAGGCTGGGGCAACTCCCTCAAGCCCAACACGAAGCAGCCGATAACAAACTTAGGGGCGTTACACGCATAGTCTCAGCTTGCCCTGAGCGTGAGCCCATGCCAATGAGCCACACATCGTCAATCCGCATTTGAGTTCGATTGTTGTCGGGTCGTTCGGTAGAACTGCCCGCACACGGATGGTGGGAGGATTATGCAGTACGCACGAGCTGGTAACGGAAAAGTCTGGGAGGCTGCAGAGTTTGCTGCGCTCCCCGCTCAACAACTTGATGATGAACGCCGCAACCTTATCTGCGTCGAGTGCGGAGAGTTCGCATGGTTTAGAAAGCCAAGTACGCACGGACATCCGGCGCATTTTTGCGCCCACCATACGCCGCAATGCAATCTGCGGGTGGAATATGTCATCGTCGGCGAGCCGCGCAACGAGGCTTCAGTCGCAGAAGGCCAGGTGACGAGCGGCGACCTCATCGTCGTTGATCTCGACCAAGAAATCGGTGGCAATGTTGACGTTACGCCTGTGCAGCCGCCCCCTACCGGCGACGGCGAAGGTGGCGGACGAACATATCTGCTCCGTGGAGCAGACCGTCAAGCGTCGCAGCACTTCACTTTGCGCCGGATATTACTGCGACTTGTACAAAGCCCCGATTTCCGTCATTCGGATCGACAAATTCGATTGAACAAGGCTGACGGTGAGGTTCTCATTCAGGGGGCCGTCCGAGACATCGTCGCCAGCTTTGATGAAATCCGCGCCGAAAGACACAATGATGCGCTGGCGCTTTACTGGGGACCCATTTCTACGACCGGGCGCACACCCGACGGGAAACTCTGGCTGAACTCATCGGATCGGTATAGCGGCGCAAGCGTCGTAGTATTTGAAGACATCGTGGAAGACTTTCTGCAGGCCTTCGATATCACCGATCTGGATGATCTAGCAGGCGCGCACGTGCTCGTTGCCGGTCGCTGTACGGTCCGTGAAGGCGGCAGGCCGTTTATCTGGTGCAGTTCGCCCAAGTACATAATCGTTCGGCGTTATCGAGACGAGAGATTGCAAGCTCAGCTATAGGCCATCGGATTCGAGGTCTCTGAGCAGACTATCGACTCGCGCCGGCTTTGATGTAATAGCTGTCAAGACGGCGCACAATCCGAACAGGCTCGCTTGACTGTCGCCGTTCCGATACCGAACTTCTCGGCCGTCTCGCGAATACTTGCGCCCGTTTCCGATCGCCAGGCCTTTATGGCTGCGTAGTCGTACGTTCGAGCTCGCCCCTTGTATTTCCCGTCCGCCTTCGCGATCGCCACGCCTCGGCGCTGCATCTCGGCGCGGTTCAGGTAGTCAGCTTCCCCCTGCGCGGCCATGAACGCCAGAATCGCGTCGCGGGTTGCTTTCGCGATAGGGTCTTCTGCCTTCCCATCGAACACCATTCCATTGAGCGTGCATTCGACACGAACGCCCATTTCCATAAGTCGTCGCATCGTCGCGTGCAACTCGTCGTAGCGGCGGCTGATCCGGTCGAGCCAGCGCACGATAAGAACGCCACCGTGCCGCAGATCGTGTTCGGCTTTGCGCCACTGTTCCCGCGCGTCAGGAGCTACGTGGTAGCCGCTCACGCCCTCGTCAATGAAAACATCTTTGTCCTGCACGCCGTGGGCTCTGGCGTCCTCATACTGGCTCACGGCTGATTGGCCGTCCGTGGTAGAAATCCGCCCGTAGTACAGTTTGCGCATGATTTTACATGGATCATTTAAAATGCTGGATCAATTGTAGCATGGATCAAATGAACAATTGATCCTGTCGATCCAAGCTCAAACGCCCCGGCGCTTGGCTCGTTACCGTGTACCCAATTGAGCTGCTTCTCCCCGGCTAAGCCGAAGTATCCGCCGTCTGATACAGCAAAACGTCCCGAGCATCCCAGCGACCGAACGATCGCCAGCAAGCTGGTGAACTCGCTCGAAAGCCTTGGCGTTGGCGCGAGCGCAATCACGACGTGAATGCTTACCCGCGTGATCGAGCAATCGGAAGGGTATACTTTGCGCACCCGCAGGCATTGCCCTGCGACGCAACTTCTCGAGAATAGGCGAGCGTTAAAATGCCAGAGGTCACGTTGCAACACTTTGCCCGCGCCGCGGCGGATATCGGCGCGCACGGCGACAACGATACTCTCCCGTTTGATTTGGATACTCGATTTGTACAGCAACGACAAGCCGAGTTCGCGAACGTGGCTTTTAGCCTGTTCGACGAATTGCAACGAGATGGTGCAATCAACAGCAAACGCAAGATAGACGCCCTAAGCGTCTTCAATGAGCGCCTTCTCACGCCCACCGGATCGGCTGGGTTTCGCGTTACGACAAAAATCCACCCCTTCTGGTCCGTCTACTTCAACGGCCTGGGTGTTGCAATAGCGGACGCACTGGAAGACCAACGTGACCCTCGCGCGCGTTCCTACCGCTTCCGACGCGACGGCACCGAGGAGTTGTTTGACAGAAGTTTCTCGTGGCGATCGTTCCGAGAGGCTACCGTTGCTGAGGTTCGCCGCATGCCTGACGACGCGATAGTTGTTCAGACCGACGTATCCAGCTTCTACGAGCATGTTTCGCATCATTACGTCCAAAACTCAATCAACGACCTTTTTCCTGACGGTCGGATTGGCAATCAGATCACTGCGTTACTAGGAAAATTTTCGGCGGGCCGTTCGTTCGGGCTTCCTGTCGGCGGCCAAGCGTCGCGCGTACTGGCTGAACTATTCTTGAATCCGGTCGATCAGCGGATGACCGTCAGCGAAATCCGGTGGTTCCGGTACGTTGACGACTATGTGCTCATAGCACCGTCGAACGCCGACGCGTACCGAGCGTTGTCGGTACTTTCCTACACTCTGGCCGACTACGGCCTCACTCTTAACCGGGGCAAAACCGTCATGCTGACGGCGAAGCACTATGTCGACTACGTCACGGCACAACTGGGCGGCGACGAAGACGGTGCATCCCGACTTCGGGCAGTCGACCTGCATTTTGATCCGTATTCGGACACCGCCATCGACGACTATGAATCACTGAAGGAGACGGTCGCGACGTTGGAGGTTCAATCGATTCTGGCGCAAGAGCTTGAAAAAGCTCTGCCGGATAACTTTCTCGTCACCCAAATAAGTAGAACGTTAAAGCTTCAGCAACCTGCAATTGCTCTTCAACTTGTAGCAACGCTTCTCGCGCCGGAGAACCTTCACGCGTTTCGGGGGTCGTGGTCGACGATCATGCGAGGGATAACCGGTCTGCGGGCGGACCCAGCGTTCGATAGTATCGCGCCGCAAGTTGATTCCATGCTTGACGCAATCGCAGACCATTCCTCTCACTTAGAGGCCAGTTCAAAAAGGCTGCTCCGTACGCCTGAAGATGTTCCAGC
>NZ_JBQYLP010000145.1:0-3773 GCF_052683555.1 Burkholderia sp. BC1 | reverse complement strand
ATCTCGCCTGCAACTTCGGAAGTTGGTCCATTGATCAGCGTTTCCCTAACGCCCGATGAACGTGAAGACGCTGTCGAACGTCTGGGCGAAAGTGATATGCGCATCCTTGTCGCGACCGATTGCCTTTCTGAAGGTATCAACCTACAGGGCCTCTTTACGGCCGTTGTCCACTACGACTTGAGCTGGAACCCGACTCGACACGAGCAGCGGGAGGGACGCGTGGACCGGTTCGGGCAGAAGGCCCGTGAGGTGCGCAGCACCATGCTCTACGGCGAGGACAATCCGGTCGACGGCGCGGTGCTGCAGGTTATCCTGCGCAAGGCGGAAAGCATCCGCAAGGAGCTCGGCATACTTGTCCCGATGCCCGACAATGAGGGAAAACTCACGCAGGCGCTGATGAATGCCGTGCTGTTGCGCAAGGGAGCAGCAATGGGCGTGCAGACAGAGCTCGACCTGTTTGGTGAGCCCGCGAAGGAGATTGAACTTGCGTGGGAAAGCGCTCGCGAGAAAGCCCGGCAGAATCGCTCCATTTTCGCCCAACGCAGGCTGAGACCAGAGGATGTACTGCCTGAGTGGCAAAAGACCGCTGCGGTTCTTGGCGGTGAAGCGGACGTCGCGCGCTTCGTAAGCCGCGCTGCCAGCCAGCTCGGCGCCCCCCTGCAGCCAGTCAATGAACACTTCAAGCTGCTGACAGAGCACCTGCCTGCCTCGGTACGTGAACGACTGGCTGTCGAGGGCTTGACCGACACTTTGCGTATCGATTTTCACCAGCCTCCAGCGCAGGGCGCGAGCTTCATTCACCGTACGCATCCGCTGGTAGCGGTACTGGCTGACACGCTGCTCGAACGGGCACTGGATGATGCCGCGTACGTGAATGAAGACACGACCATCGCTCGTGCAGGCAGCGCTTTTGTCAATCACGTCTCGCTCAAAACCACGGTTTTGCTGTTGCGCATTCGTCACCAACTCACGGTGACGCATGGCGCTGGTACACGCCTGCTGATGTGCGAAGAGGCAGTCGCCGTAGCCGCATCCGGAAATGAACCTTTGACTGAACTTTCTGCTGACCAGGCGCGGGCGCTGCTGAGCGCCGAGGCTACCCGCAACATGCCCGCGCCACTTCGCGACCGCCAGTTGCAATCCGCCCTGGACACCTTGCCGGGCTGGCAACCGCAGCTCGAAGCCATTGCACAGACGCGTGCCCAAGCACTGTTGCAAGACCACCGCCGCGTGCGCGAAGCTTCGGAAGGTCGAGGGAGCTACCAGGTGACTGCCAGTTTGCCGGTCGACGTTATGGGCGTCTACGTCTTGCTGCCGGATGCAGCAGCGGCTACGACAGGAGTCTGACGCGATGGCCCGATTGAATTCAACGCGCAAAACGCATCAGTTGACCTACCGTGCCATTCGTATCGAAGGCGGGCTCATTCCGGCCGACGAGCTGACGCGCCTGACTCTGCTTGCAGGCCCCAAGGACACTGAGCAGACGGAAAGCCATTACCGCATTGCAAAAGGTTTGAAGCTGCGCGACGAAATTGCCCGCGACTTCAAGATTGCACTCAATCTCTGGCAAGATTTTCAGGTACTACGACAGCGCCAGGACGTGCGGCTCCATGAGGTCACGGTGCGTGAGTGGCTGATGCCGTTGCTGCGAGACGTACTGCACTTTCACGATATTGCCCGCCATTCCCCTATCGAGGTAGCCGGGCACCAGTACAACATTGGCTATGCCGGGAGTGGTGGTCGTGTACCACTGGTGCTGGCTGGTGTCGACGAACCGCTCGATACTGCTGCCGACCGGTTTGGCGAAACGAATCCGGACACCGGCAAGATTCGACGCCGCAGTCCCTTCATGCTGACGCAGGAAGCGTTGAACGCAAGCGATGATTCGCTTTGGGCCCTGGTCAGCAACGGGCTGTCACTACGCATCCTGCGTGACAACCCGAGCCTCACTCGTCCAGCCTATATCGAGGTTGACCTCGAAGCCATCTTCGCTGAAGAGCTGCTGGCCGATTTCAGTGCATTCTGGTTGCTGGCTCACGCAAGCCGCTTCGGCAACGCCGACGCCTTGCCGACCGATTGTCCCTGGGAGCGTTGGCGCGATGTGGGCCAGCAGGTAGGCGTTACCGTGCGAGGCAAATTGCGCAACCAGGTAACCAACGCATTGCGGGCGTTGGGTACGGGCTTTCTTTGTCACCCTGCCAATGGTTCGCTGCGGGCTGCGTTGCAAGATACCGAAAGCGGCTATGACAGTAAGGCCTATTTTGAAGAGCTACTGCGCCTTGTTTACCGCCTCATTTTTCTTTCCACCGTAGAGGACCGGCGCGACCGTGGCAGTGGCGAACGCCTGGTCTTTGCACCTAACGCTAGTGATGAGGCCAAGGCGCGGTATCTTGATGGCTACTCGCTCACCTGGCTGCGGGAGCGCGCGGTTCGCCGCAGCCAGCATGACCGCCATGCGGACCTCTGGCAGGCATTGACCATCACGTTTCGGGCCCTGGCGCACGGTGAGGCGGCACTCGGCCTGCCTGCCATCGGCGGGCTGTTCGACACCGACCAGTGCTCGCACCTGGATGCCGCGGAGCTCGAAAATCGCTATCTGCTGGCTGCGGTGTTCGAGCTCGGCTGGTTCCGGGCTGACGGCAGCCTGTCCCGTGTCAATTATCGTGACATGGGGCCGGAGGAACTTGGAAGCGTATATGAGAGCCTTCTGGAACTTGTGCCGGACCTTCAAGGCCTTACGCATGCTGGAACCGCCCGTCTTGCGTTCGTCGGCGATGAGATAACGGATGCGTCCACAAAAGGAAATACCCGCAAGCTCACGGGCAGCTACTACACCCCTGACAGCCTCGTGCAGGAGCTAATCAGGAGTGCGCTAGAGCCAGTCATTGAGCAAACCGTCAAGGCTAATCCGCAGCGCCCGGTGGATGCTCTGCTTGGGTTGACCATCTGCGACCCAGCCTGTGGCAGCGGCCACTTCCTGCTCGCCGCTGCGCGGCGCTTGGCTGACGAGGTCGCACTGCATCGTGCTGCGGTTGAACGGGAAGGCGGAGCCCCGACGCCTATCGACTATCGCCACGCGCTACGCGATGTGGTTAGTCGTTGCATCTATGGCGTGGACAAGAATCCCATGGCCATCCAGCTCGCGAAGACCGCATTGTGGCTGGAAGCCTATTCGCCTGACCGCCCCTTGAGCTTTGTCGACCACCACCTCCGCGTAGGTGACGCGCTGCTGGGCGTGCTAGACCCCAAGGTACTGGAACACGGTATCCCTGATGAGGCTTATACCGTTCTTTCGGGTGATGACAAGGCAACAGCGAGTGCGCTGAAGAAGCAGAACAAAGCTGACCTGAAGAGCTGGCGTGCCATTGCGGGCGGTGACCTGCTGACGCAAGCCGGCCTAGCTGCGCAGGCGGTGACGGTGGAAACGCTAGACGACGACACCCCCGAACATCTGACCGCGAAGCGTCAGGCATGGGCAACGGCCGAAGCCGAAGCACAGCGCAGCGCATTTGCTCGACTGGCCGACACTTACGTGGCAGCCTTCTTGGCACCGAAGTTAGCCGATACAAAGAATGTGGTGCCTTTGTCGGGTTATCTGTGGGGCGTACTTAGCGGGCAGCCTGCCAAGGCCGAATTGGAAGATGCGGCCCAAGCTCTGTGCCGACAGCACGCCGTTTTCCACTGGTGGCTCGCGTTCCCGCAGGTGGCAGCGCGCGGCGGCTTGCGTATTTCGGCGATGGTGATCAGACGTTTCGGTGAACGTGATCGGTCTG
>NZ_JBQYLP010000144.1:0-3862 GCF_052683555.1 Burkholderia sp. BC1 | reverse complement strand
GTCATCAACCTAACGGTGTCCGCGTGTCCTGAGTTACAGGGGCAACTCCAGCGTTGCTCCGCATCGCGGAGAGTCGCTTTCGTCGTTGCTGCATCGCGTTGCCGAGGTCAACGGGTTGAGTGGACCAGGGATGGTCCTGCGCCGCGCCGGCGTGGCTGCTGCTCGGCCGCGCTTTGCCTCGGAGGTCGATGCGGTTGCCCGTGTTTGCCGGCTTTCCCCGAAACTGCTCCGTGCGATGACACCGATGAACATAGGCGCGATGGACTGTAACGGGGTGAAGCACCCGAAGATCAGCTTGTACGGTCACTGGGTTGAGCCCGATGCAATTCTGGTCGGCGCCAATGAGCGCGTATGCCCGATGTGTATCGCCGAGCACCGACATGTGCTGGGTGTGAATGCTTACGTATTCGCGACGTGCTGCGCTGTCCACGGCGTCCAACTCCTCGATCGCTGTCCGGGCTGTCGACGTGATGTGTCGTCCATGCGACCGGGTCTGGCGCGTTGTCAGTGTGGGACGGATCTCGGGTCAGCCGCGTGTCAACTCGCGACGCCGGACGAATTGATGATCACTAGGCTCATCGATCGGCGCTGGCGCATGAGCTTTGAACATGACGTGCCGGACTGTCCGCCAGGCGTCCCTTCCGGTTTCGCGGCGCTTGACCTTGGGGAGTTGCTGCGCGTGCTTTCGTTTCTCTATCGCGTCAGTGGTGCAACGATCGGGTCGACAGACAAGGGGCTGCGCTCGAAGGCTATTCATGAACTTGTGCCGCGCATGCAGAAAATCGGACAGATCATGTCGGACTGGCCCCGGGGATTCGCGGAACTGGTAAACGCAAAACGGCAATACCGACCTCGGTCGGGTTCGATCCTGAGTTCGGTCCGAAGCGTTGAGCACATTTCCTTGCGTTTGTTCACGGAGTTGCCGGAGCCGCCATTCGCGTTCCTTCATCGCGCATTGGTCGACGCAATCGGCGGTCCAGTGGTGCAGGCCGTGTGACGCGGTGTTGTCGATGACCCGTGGCGATCCGATTCAAATCGGATCGCCACGGGTTCCGACGTGGGACTTCGAATCTGGGCGAGGTGGACATCATGAAAACGTGTCGTTGCGGCACATGGCGATCCGAATGTATGGTCGAGCGCGTGCCTGAAGCGATCTGGAACAGGCTCGTCAAACTTGTGCAGAAAATGGTCGACGAGTCAGGCGAGTCGGAGGGATTTGATGCGGAAAAGTGGTTGTGTACGTGGCTACACGAAGAGGTGCCGTCACTCGGGTGGAAGAAGCCAGTTACGTATCTCGATACCACCGACGGAGAGGAACTGGTGGCCCGGACGCTGCTGAGCATGCAGACAGGCGCCTACCGCTAGGAACGAGCACCGCATCGATCTGGAGTTCGATATGGAAAATCGAAGTTGGATGTCGTGCTCCGCAAGGCCAGCGAATGCGATGTTACGGCTGCCGCTTGCGCTTCGCGTCGAACCCTATCCCGACGAGTCGTTGTCGTCGGTGCTCATGCGTCTGGTGGACGCCAACGGTCTGAGAAGTGTTGGGGCGTTGCTGCGCGACGCCGGTTGCGTTGCGTTCGGTCCGTTGGTTTCCGCCGAGATTGCAGAGCTGTCGCGTGTTTGCCGGATCGGGCAATCGACCATGAGATCGATGTGCCCGGTCGAAGTCGGTGGGCGAGCACGAGGGGCCGCCTTCAGTTACGCGGTGGGGCGTCACGTGATTGAGGCCCGGCACTTGCTTGTTCGAGCGCGCGAGCGAATCTGTCCGATGTGCCTGCTCGACGGCGGAATAATGCTGCCGCCCATCGTCTTACCTGGATGACGGCATGTCCCGTGCATGCTGTTCAACTGCTTGACGTTTGTCCACAGTGCGAGAAGCCGATCATGGTGACGCGGCCGAGCATGGTGCGGTGTCGATGTGGTTCGGCTTTCTCGCACATTTCTCCTGTGGCGAGCGTCCCCGAGGAGATTGAGAGTGCACGCTGTCTGTACCAGTGCTGGCGTATGTCAGCGGCTACAGAATCTGGATTATCCGAAGGTCTAGCCGCGGTAGAGGAGCGAATAGACTGCCAACACGCCGTTGAAATGAGGCCGGGCAGTGGCAGGGTCGACCGGCGACGCGTTCCATTGCGTCAGATACGGTATGCGTTGGGTTTTATCTGACTCCGCAAGGAGCGTCACGGCATTGGGTGCGCATGTCGATAATTTCCAGTCGATGCAGCCACTGTTTCGTGCCAAGCAAGTGAAGCTGCACTCGTGATCTGATGGCAGGAACAACGGCTTCACTTCGTTCCGGTTGCGCAGGGCCAGGACGTTGCAAGGAGGACGAGCATTCGGGAGATCCACCCCATAATAAGTTTCGAAATAGCCGACCAAGCAGTTCCTGATGCCGTTGGCTATTGATGACGCCACGTTGCTGTATCGAAACTAAGGCTGATCCTATTGTGATATATGGCCGACCATATCGGTCGACCGCAAGGTTCGGCAAGTAGTCAGTCGCGGCTATCTGGTTGTTGACGTAAGATTGGCGATGACTAGTCGTACTACGACGTCATCGAACGAGACAAATGAAGCTGATGTACTGAGGAGCCAGTGTTCAAGACAGTTTGATATCGGGGAGAAATCGCATGCGCCTGTGTCGCTTCGAGGTCAGAAATTTCAAGTGCGTCGAGTATGCCAGCTTGGAGTGGGAGGACTTGCTGGTGCTAATCGGTGAAAACAACGCCGGCAAGTCAACCATCCTGTCGGCCATTGCTGCTTTCCTGAGCGGCAGCGCTATTAAAGACCCATCGTTGTTCCGGCGACATCTGACCGATGTGGCGAACGCGATCGAGCTCATTGGACATTTCGACGGTCTCAGCGACGAAGAGGCAACTCAGGTAGCAGTTCGTGGTCGCATGAACGGCGACCGCTGGGTCTTGAAGAAGCGCTACTGGTTCGAGCCCGGCGAGGACGGCGAATCGGGTGGGTGGAAAGAGGCGCTGTATTCCTTCTCCGGCGCGGAGCGATTTGAAGGCTGGCCAGAGGCTGACGCGACTTGGAATGCATTTCCAGAGGAATATCAGCCGCTCATTGCGGCGCTGCCAAATCGCGGAGTTCGCCCTACGAACGCTGCGAGAGAGACCCTGCGCGAGGCGGTGCGACGGCAACGGCCTGACCTCGTGGCTTTCGGGGCGCCCAATTGGGTGCCTAACCCAGGTGGCGGCGGAAATTGGAAAAGCAACGCCAACTCCATCCTGCCACGCCCCATATTGGTACGGGCGGTGCAAGAAGCTAGCGACGAGACCAACGCGAAGGATGCGTCGACCTACGGCAAGTTGGTGAATCTCATTGTCGAGCGAAGCTTGGCACAGCGCCCGGAAATGGTTCGGTTGCAAGAGGCGTTGGACGAGGTGCTGGCCTTGTTCCGCCCTGACGAGGCCAATCCTCAACGCCAAGCCCAGGAGGTTCGGGACCTTCAGGACCGGATCAACCGGAGCCTTAACGAAGTAGTAGGAGGCCAGGCGCTGATTCGTACGGAAGCGCCGGAGATTCGATCGATGGTGCTGCCATCAACGTCTCTGGTCATCCGTGACGTGGAAGCAGGCATCGATACTGACGTTGGACACCAAGGACACGGCCTTCAGAGGACATTGGTCATTACCTTGCTGCAATCACTGGCCGATGCGCAGGCGCAGGTTGTACCTGGTGCGGCCCTCGCACCGGTAAGAGCCAACATCCTGCTGATCGAAGAGCCGGAGCTATATCTTCATCCGCAAATGGAGCGGTTGATGCGTGACGTTCTGTATCGTTTGGCTGAACAAGCTTCTTGGAGTGGCCCCACGTATCTGAGGACACGAGGACTCTCTTAAAATAAGGG
>NZ_JBQYLP010000143.1:0-3913 GCF_052683555.1 Burkholderia sp. BC1 | reverse complement strand
CTGTTTTCGCGGGTGGAGGTGCGGCCGTGGGACTGGAGCCTCGGCAACCCGGAGCGGAGAGTCTGAGCATGAACGCGACGCAACTCTGCCGCGTCTCCGACGTGCCCGACGGCGGGGCGCGGGTCGTCGATGAAGCGTGCATCGGCCGGTCGGTGATCGTCGTGCGGCGCGGGGCGCAGGTGTGGGCGTACGTGAACCGCTGCCCGCATTTCTCGGTTCCGCTCGACTTCGTACCGGGCAACGTTTCGTGCTATCGGTCGCAGGTGCTGATGTGTGCGCATCACAGCGCGCTGTTCCGGTTCGACGACGGGATGTGTATCGACGGGCCGTGCGCCGGTGCGGGGCTGGAAGCCGTGCCGGTTGAAGTCAATCCGGCGGCGTGGGTGATTTGCCGAGACGCTTGAATCGAGGGTTCGCGTAATCGCGTCGACGCGATGAAGCCAGCGACGCGCGCGTGATATTTCGTTCGTTCTGTTGAATCAGTATCACTAAGCAACGTCGGATGTGCCGCCCTGAATCGTCGTCGATCCGGGGCAGGGAAGGTGTTGTTTCAAAAAAAGCATCGGGCGAGCGCCGGTGACGTAGCGGACGCCCGCTCGCGAATTTCCAAAAAAGACGGAGACACGATGAAACTCGGGTTTGGTGTAGTCGCGATGCTCGCCATCGCGCCGGGCGCGTATGCGCAAAGCAGCGTGACGCTGTTCGGGCTGATCGACAGCGGCATTTCGTATGTGGGTAACGAGGGCGGCGGGAAGAACGTCAAGTTCGACGACGGCATCTTCACGCCGAACCTGTTCGGCCTTCGCGGCACGGAAGATCTCGGCGGCGGCTATCACGCGACGTTCGCGCTCGTGAACCAGTTCTCGATGGCGAACGGCAGCATCGTCGGCACGGGCCTCTTTGCCCGTAACGCTTACGTCGGCATCGAGAGCGACCGGTTCGGCAGCGTCCGGCTCGGTAACCAGTACGACTTCATGGTCGATTCGCTGTTCGCGAAGGGCAACGCGATTTCGATGGACATCACGGGGCTGTACGGCTTCAGGAACGGGCCGTTTCAGCGGCTTGCGCTGCCGAACAATCCGACCGGGGCGTTCGATTGGGACCGCACGGCGGGCAGCAAGCCCGTTGCGAATTCCGTCAAATACAGTTCACCGACGATTGGCGGGTTTTCCGGCGGCGTGATGTATGCGTTCGGCGGTGTGGCCGGTTCCGTCGGCGCGAACAATACCGTCAGCGTCGGATTGAACTACGAGGCCGGTGCATTGGGTATCGGCGCGGCCTATACGAACGAGAAGTACGGCTCGACGCCGGGGACACCGTCGACCAGCGTGCGCAACTGGGGCGTCGGCATGCACTACGACTTCGGCGCGGTCACCGCCAAGGCCTTGCTGACCACCGTGCGCAATTCATTCAACGAAGCCGGCGTGTGGATGGCCGAAGCCGGCACGGTCTGGCGGATCCGGCCGGACGTCTTTCTCGGCGCGAAATACATGTACATGAAGGGCAACGAAGCCGTGAACGACAACCATGCGCATCAGCTCAGCGTCGCGCTGCAATACCTGTTGTCGAAGCGCACGATGGTGTATGTGTCCGCCGACTATCAACGCGCGAATAGCGGCGCGAATGCGCAGATCAACGGCGTGCTCGATCCGAACGGGGCCTCCAGCTCGGCGAGCCAGGCCGTTGCACGCATCGGGGTGCATACGATGTTCTAAGGCGGTGGCGGGCGAACTTGGCATGCGGCTTCTTCGAACATCTCGGGCTGATTGCCGCACTCGTTCTCGTCACCGTGCTGGGCGACGTTCAACGCGGGGACGCCCGCAGCCCGCGCCTGAGCGCCGGTCCGGCCGGTTGCGACGGGACGGGGATGCACTCGCGAAGCCGTTCGCCGGCCTGGCGTGCACCGATGCCGGCGGCCGGCTTCACCGCGACGCTCACTGCGCGGGTGCCGCCTCGTCCGCCGTCTCGCCGAGAAACCCGCCGCTCTGATGGGCCCACAGCGCCGCGTAAATCCCGCCTGCCTGCAGCAATTGCCGATGCGTGCCTTCCTCGACGATTCGTCCTTCGTCGAGCACGATCAGCCGGTCCATCGCCGCGATCGTCGAGAGCCGATGCGCGATCGCGATCACCGTCTTGCCCGTCATCAGACTGTCGAGGCTGCGCTGGATCGCGACTTCGACCTCGGAGTCGAGCGCGCTCGTCGCTTCGTCGAGCACGAGAATCGGCGCGTCCTTGAGCATCACGCGCGCGATCGCGACGCGCTGCCGCTGGCCGCCCGACAGCTTCACGCCGCGCTCGCCGACCTCGACGTCATAGCCCGAGCGCCCATGCCGGTCGCGCAGCCGCTCGATGAATTCCGACGCTTCCGCACGCTCGGCGGCGGCGCGCATCTCCCGTTCGGTCGCATCCGGGCGGCCGTACAGGATGTTCTCGCGCATCGTCCGATGCAGCAGCGACGTATCCTGCGTGACCATGCCAATGGCCGCGCGCAGGCTGTCCTGCGTGACGTGCGCGATGTCCTGCCCGTCGATCCGGATCGCGCCGCCGTCCACGTCGTAGAAGCGCAGCAGCAGGTTCACGAGCGTCGACTTGCCGGCGCCCGAGCGGCCGATCAGGCCGATCCGCTCGCCCGGACGAATCGTGAGGTTCAGCCCGTCGAACACCGGCTTCTCGTTGTCGTCATGCGCGAACCGTACGTTGTCGAACACGATCTCGCCGCGCGACACGACGAGCGGCCGCGCATCGCGCGCGTCGACGACGCTGCGCACGCGCGTGAGCGTCGTGATGCCGTCCTGGATCGTGCCGACGTTCTCGAACAGCTCGGTCATCTCCCACATGATCCAGTGCGAGTAGCTCGACAGCCGCAGCGCCATCGCAATCACGGCGGCGACGACGCCTGCGCTCGCTTCGCCGTGCATCCACAGCGCGACCGCGAGGCCCGTCGAGCCGACTAGCAGCGCCGTCGACAGCAGATGATTGACGATCTCGAACGCACTGACGAGCCGCATCTGCGCATCGCCGGTGACCTTGAACGCTTCCATCGCGCGCCGCGCGTGATCCGCCTCGCGGCGCGTATGCGAGAACAGCTTGACGGTCGTGATGTTCGAATACGCGTCGGTAATGCGGCCCGTCATCAGCGCGCGCGCATCGGCCTGCTCGCTGCCGACGCGGCCGAGACGCGGCACGAAATACGCGCACGCGGCGCCGTAGCCGAGCGCCCACAGCGCGAGCGGAATCATCAGTCGCCAGTCGAAGCTCGCGGCAAGCGCGAGGATGCCGAGCAGGTACGCAGCCACGCCGATCACGACGTCGACCGACATGAACAGCGCGTCGCGCACGGCGAGCGCAGTCTGCATGATCTTCGTCGTCACGCGGCCCGCGAATTCGTTCGCATAGAACGACAGGCTCTGTTCGAGCATCAGTCGATGAAACAGCCAGCGCAGCCGCATCGGGAAATTGATCGCGAGCACCTGATGCTTGACCATCGTGTGCAGCGCGATCAGCACGACGCTGCCTGCGAGGATCGCCGCGAAGCCGGCCAGCGTGCCGAAGTGAAGCTCGCCGAACGTCGCCGGCGTGGCCGACGACAGCCAGTCCACCACGCGGCCCATCATCGCAAACAGCGCGGCTTCGTAGGCGGCGAGCGCCGCCGAGGTCAGCGCGATCAGCAGGATCCAGCCGCGCGCGCCCTGCGTGCAGGCCCAGACGAACGAGAAGAAGCCGTTCGGCGGCGTCGCGGGCTCTTCGAGCGGGAAGGTCGGCAGCCGTCGTTCAAACCACGAATACATCGATCATTCTCCTGATGCGATCGGGCGACGGGGCCCGATCGGTCATGCCAATAGCGGTGGATGCGCGGCCGCATGTGACCGCACCGGCGCGCGGCCGTTGCAGCGCGGATCGCGTCGCGGCCGCG
>NZ_JBQYLP010000142.1:0-4078 GCF_052683555.1 Burkholderia sp. BC1 | reverse complement strand
GTTCACAATGTGGAACGACGGAATTTTCTGGGGTTCCGGCGTAGATCCCCAACTTAGAGCATGCATTTGGCGGGCAGTGCCGTATCGAGTTGGGCAACAAGGCGGCCGACCGAGTCCCGAAGAAGGAACGGCTGACACCTGACCAGGCGAACGCCCATCCCGATGCGCCGCACGCCCCGGTCGCCCATGATGCGTTTTCAGCCAACGTCTCGGGACAGGGATTCGTCCGCGATTGGTATCTGGATGCGACGGGCATCAACGCCGTTGCTGCGCCGCAAATCGAATATTCCGCGCGGCCCGTGACGTTGGCTCACTTCGATTCAGCTCGAAGAGGCAATCTCGATCAGTCGATGCCGATTGTCGCCGGATTCGGTGTTCGCCCGAAAGGGCATCCCGAGCGGGCTAAGTTGGTTGGGACCATCGATCGTGCGTTCATCGAAAGCGACGCGCCATTGCCGGCGGATTTTGATTTTGCCGTCTGGAACGCAGCATGGCCAGATCAGCAAGTGGATGCACTACGAGGCGATGAACAGATCGAGCTGGTGAATTTGTGCACGCAGACCACGCCGCGTGCTACCTGCGACCCCTCGGGCAACGTCACGTTGTCGTTGAAGCTTCCCGGCCACTTGCCATTTGCACTAGTCCGGTTCGAAGACGGCAGCATCGGAGAGCTGGAGGCGCGACTCGACACCGTGCTGATCGATCCCGAGCGGCGCGAAGTAGCCTGCGTCTGGAGAGCGACGCTGGCGAAGCAGCCCGGCGTGCGTGTCCTCGAACTGCGCATGATCGAGCGCGGCGACGCCGATCTGATGGCGTCTGCGCAAGGTGAGGGGAGAGCGCATGGCTAATCAGCTCGGGGCTCGTAAAGACAGCGCGTTCAAGGCAGTTTCAACCGCTCCATCCATCAACAAGACACCGGTGGGCAGTAGTACGCCCCCGTTGCCGTACCCAGTGACGGAGGATTTGTCGAGCAGCCTGGGCACGGTGCCGAATGTGCGCTTCAACGGCGATCCCGCCTACGTGCTGAGCCAGAGCACGCAGCCGAGCTGTAAGGGCGACGCAGCCGGATCCTGCAACGGCGTGAAAAGCGGGACCGTCAGCGGCGAGGTCAAGCCGGTGAAGGGCTCGAGCACGGTTCGCATCACGGGCAAGCCGGTCATTCGCGAAGGCGATCCATGCACGCTTAATGGCGGAAATTGCCCGGGCATTTATGTGGGTAATTCCTACCCAGACCGGACCAAAATGGATTTGATTTCAAGGGTGGGAGTTGCCTTCAGAAGCTTGCACAGCAAGGGTCTGAGGTCGTCGTCCCGATGGTTGAAACGGTAGCAAACTTCAGCCAGGTAAAGATGAAAGAATTTTTGGGGCACGCCGCGGTACGGATAGAGCCAATTCTTGGCGTAGCTCCAGAAGCCTTCGATACCGTTGATGTGATCGCGCCCGACCGGTTTGCCTTTCTCTTTGCGCACGATCACATGGTCGCCGCGTAGCCTAAGGGTGGCGTACGCCTGCCATGCATCGGTGTAGTACAGCGAGCCTTCTCGCGTATGTGCCTGGATCTGCTCCATGATCGCTACCTGGTCATGCGTTGCGATCGGGGCGGCTTTGACTTCGCCATTGCGTTTGACGATGCCGAAGACGACGACTTTACCCGCTGCACCCCAACCACGTTTGCCGTGGCGAGCCCCGCCAAACGTGGTTTCGTCGCATTCCAGCGCCCCGCCAAACGGCTCGCGCAGTTGCTCTTGCTGAGCCATGCATGCACGAATCAAACGATAGAAGCGCTCGCGTGATTTGGCGCTGATCGAGGTATCAAACCGCTGCCGATAAACCGGCACGCCCAGCACGAACAACTCCAGCAAGCGCGTCTTCTGCCGACTGCTCAGGCGCACCGAATCCCAGACCGACGTCCAACTGAATTTCTTGCCACAGCTACGGCACTTGTACCGTCCATCGGACAATTCATAGGGCCTGCTCGTCGCGCATTCAGGACAGCGTTTCATCGTCGGACCAGCATAACTCCGGTCCGGTCTGGGTAGGAATTACCTTTATGTGACCCAGTCTGCCCCGAGCGCATCGATCGAAGGCGGCAAGCCGAGCGCCAGCAGTAACCCGCCCGTCAAACCGGAGACCCCCAAGGAAGAAGGGTGGTGGGGGGCGGCAAGTCCGTGGGTACACGGCGTGCTGGGTGTCGCGAGTTTTGTGCCAGGACTCTCAGTTGTGACTGGGGCGGTGGACGCAGGAATCTATGCGGCCGAGGGCAACATGGTCGAGGCCGGCCTATCGGCAGCGAGCATGATCCCCGGCGGCAAAGTGGTGACCACGGCAGGCAAGATCGCAAAAGGTGCGGTGGGCCTCGCGAAGGGGGCGCATGTAGCAGAGGAGGCAGCGAAAGCGGCCAAGGTGGCGAAGGAGGCGGAAGAAGCAGCGAAGGCGGCGAAGTTGGCGAAGGAGGCCGAAGAGGCCAAGAAAGCCCAGGCGGAAGCCGAACGGCTTCGGAAGTTGAAGGAGGAGGGCGAAGCGGCTGAGAAGGGCAAAGACGGCCTCAAGGTCAAGCTGAAGCGGATGAAGGAGCACCTGGTGAAGTGCTTCAAGAAGAACGCGAAAGGCGATCCGAAGGAGTACGACCGTCAATTGCTCGAGCAGGAAAAGGGCTTGAACGACCTGAGTGTGAAGGAGTACCTAGAAGGGCGAGCCCGCTACCAAGAGATAGGGCGAGCGGGTACCGGTGCCGCGCAGGAACAGGCAAGAGCCGCGTACTCGGCCGAATTGGCGGCGAAGTTCGAAAAGGCGCTGGGCAAGCAGGGTATTGCAGGCGAGGCTGCCGCGGAGCAAGCCAAAGCGATGGCGGCTGAACGAATGAAGACACTGGCAGCGCTGCATAATCCAGACATGATCGCGGGTGGTAAGGATGTCGTCACCATGATGGGCGATCGCGGCGTCAACTCGTCCATCGGATCGCAATGGAAGGACCGCGTAGCTGACCTTGACGAAGCGGCGAAAAAAGTCCCTGAAGCGGAGCGAGGCGGGACTAAAATGAACGCTAAGCTCAAGCGATGCCAATAGTGAGGAAGCGCAATGGATAAGTTCATGGAGAATTTCTTGGGGTACAAGGAATTCGGACCGGCAATTGATCGGCGCGACGTGCCAGTGGAAAAGATCGAGAAATTCCGGGGCAAGCTGCCAAATAAACTTCTGGATTACTGGCAGGAGTACGGGTGGTGCGGATATGGTAAGGGGTTGCTGTGGACGGTCGATCCGGACGAATGGGAAGATGAACTGGAAGCGTGGATCGGCGAGACTAAATTCATGGAGCGCGATGCATATTACGTAATCGCGCGTACGGCTTTTGGCGGGCTGGTGCTGTGGGGCGAGAAGACTGGGCAGTCGCTGAAGGTCATCACACCGTATGGCATGATTTTTCCGTCATTCGATGAGGAGGAATACCAAGAGGATGGCCCGGATCTGACCATTCAGCTTTTTTTTAGCACAGCCAGCAAAGAGATGTTTGATCTGCTGGATAGCGAAAAAGCTCCCCTTTTCGAGCGCGCGCTTGAAAAATTGGGGCCTCTCGATCATACGACGATGTACGGGTTCGTACCGGCCCTCGCGCTCGGAGGGACACCGGAGCTCGAGCGCCTCCAAAAGCTCGATGCGCATGTCCATCTGGACATCTTGTCTCAGGTAACCGAAATACAGGTGATGCGGGACATTGGGCAAGATGCTCGGGATGCTGGATTGCTGTAGCAGAAGAATTACAAAATCCGCGCATGATGAAAATCCACCTTGCCAATTTCGGGCTGAAGAACTACCTATGGCCCGCTTGTCGCGAGCGGTCCACGATCGCCATGACCGAAGATCGAGATCTGCGTGAATATAGGGAGCGTGGCGATCGGGCGGGCTACATTGCCTTTGCGCTCGCAAACAAGAAATCGACGACCGGGAGTCCTCTCACAAAGGGTACGGCATCGCGCTGGTATGGCCTGCCCAACATCTTCGCTGAGTCTGTAGGCGACATCTGGCTCCATGAGCTTGCCCGCAAAAAATGGATCCCTTGCTGAGTGTGTAAAACTCACGC
>NZ_JBQYLP010000141.1:0-4082 GCF_052683555.1 Burkholderia sp. BC1 | reverse complement strand
CATTTCGCCGGGTTGAAGGCGGTTGGCGAGTCTGTTGAAAAACCGCTTCTCTACTACGACAACAATGTCGTCGGCACCCACCGCCTTCTTGCAGCCATGCAGAACTGCGGTGTCACTACACTGGTCTTCAGTTCTTCTGCCACCGTCTATGGCGAGCCTCAAAGCCTGCCACTCACGGAAGACCACCCGCTATCGGCCACCAACCCCTACGGGCGCAGCAAGCTGGTCATCGAAGACATGCTGCGGGATGTGTATCGCGCCCATCCCGATTGGCGCATTGCCATCCTGCGCTACTTCAACCCGGTGGGCGCGCACGAGAGCGGGCTTATCGGCGAAGACCCACAAGGCACGTCCAACAACCTCATGCCCTATATGGCGCAAGTGGCTGTGGGTCGGATCGATTTTCTGAATATCTGGGGTAGCGACTACTCCACACATGATGGCACCGGCGTGCGCGACTACATCTATGTTGTCGATCTGGCTTTGGGTCATCTCAAGGCGCTTGAAGCGCTCGAGCGAGCGCAGTGCATTCAAGTCAACCTGGGTACTGGCGTGGGCTACAGCGTGCTCGATGTCGTCAAAGCCTTTGAATCCGCCAGCGGCCATCCTGTGCCTTACCCCATCGGGCCGCGTCGCCCGGGTGATGTGGCAGCCTGTTATGCCGACCCTCAATTGGCCATGCGGCTATTGGGCTGGAATGCCGAGCGTGACTTGCCTGCCATGTGCCAAGACCACTGGCGCTGGCAAAAACACAATCCACAAGTATTCGTATGACCTCACCAACCGTTTGCTGTACAGGGGGCCGCCGTTTCTCAGCCTCCCCCGTCGAAATGTTCGCCACTCTCTGGCGCAACCGTGAACTCATCAAAACCTCGGCCAAGCGCGAGGTGCTGGGGCGCTATCGCGGTTCGTTCCTCGGCCTACTCTGGTCGTTCTTCAATCCGCTCTTAATGCTCGCCGTGTACACGTTTGTCTTCAGCATTGTGTTCAAGGCGCGCTGGAACTTGGAAAGCGACTCCAAGACCGAATTTGCCTTGATGCTCTTTGCCGGCTTAATGGTTTTCAACTTGTTTGGCGAAAGCATTAGCCGAGCGCCGTCGCTGGTGCTCGGCAACGTAAACTACGTCAAAAAGGTGATTTTCCCTCTGGAAATTCTGCCCGTTGTCACCCTGCTTTCCGCGCTGTTCCACGGGATGATTAGTCTTGGCGTCTGGTTGCTGGCCTACCTGGTGTTCTTCGGTCTGCCTCATGCCGCAGTGCTCTATCTGCCGTTGATCATGCTGCCTTTCCTTCTGTTCATTATGGGCCTAAGCTGGTTGCTGGCATCGCTTGGGGTTTTCTTGCGTGACGTTTCCCAATTCATCGGTACGATCATTTCCGTGTTGATGTTCATGACTCCGATCTTCTACCCTGTTACTGCCTTGCCAGAAGAATTCAGGCAATGGCTCTATCTCAATCCGATCACTTCTGTCATCGAACAAGTGCGAGATGTTCTCTATTGGGGCAGGTCCCCGGATTTTGCTCTATTAACTATCCATACAATGGCTTCGGCAGTCATGGCTTGGCTTGGTTTCGCGTGGTTCCAGAAGACGAGGAAAGGGTTTGCCGATGTCCTCTGAAATTGCTATTGCTGTCACAGGTGTATCTAAACGGTACGAAATGTATTCGCAGCCGCATGATCGTCTGTTGCAATTCCTTTCGCTAGGGAAGCGCCAGTACTTTAAGGAATTCTGGGCTCTTAGAGATGTTTCGTTCTCTGTACAAAAAGGCGAAACAATCGGCATTCTTGGTCGTAACGGTAGTGGGAAAAGTACGCTGCTTCAGATTATTGCCGGCACCCTAGCGCCTACCTCCGGTGAAGTCAGTACGAACGGTATCATGACAGCGCTGCTTGAACTTGGCTCAGGCTTTAACCCGGATTTCACAGGGCGAGAGAATATTTATCTCAATGGATCAGTACTAGGTTTTTCCAAGCAAGAAATGGATGCCCGGTTTGATGAGATTGCTGCTTTCGCTGATATTGGAGAGCACCTTGATCAACCGCTTAAAACCTACTCTAGCGGCATGGCTGTTCGCTTGGCCTTTGCCGTGCAGGCGTGCGTGTCACCACAGGTGCTTATTGTTGATGAAGCTTTGTCTGTCGGAGACGAAAAGTTCCAACGAAAGTGCTTCGATTATATCGAACGGTTGCGTGAGGGAGGGTGCTCCATTTTACTGGTGACGCACTCAACAGCGACGGTAGAAAAGTTTTGTCAGCGCGGGATCCTTCTGCACAAGGGGGTCGTTCATGGAATTGGCCCCGCCAAAGAAATCGTCGACCAGTATCATGCGCTACTTTATTCGGATGAGAAAGCATATGTCCGATATTTGCAGCAAAGCCAATCCGTAAATAAATCTCTTGCGTCGGTTGATCAAGCAAAAAATCGTCTGCAATCAGAGGGGGCGATCAGCAACGAAAGCGAATCCAGCGCGACTGGTATGCGCGCCGTGATCTCCAATTGGCAAATTCTTGACTCATCAGGAAGCCCTTGCGAACAGTTTAAGACTGGTGAAACCATGACGGTTCGTTTTTTTGTGGACGTTTTGAGTCAGGTTAATGAAATTCAGGCGGGCATGTTGATCCGGACAGTGGAAGGCGTCTCTGCATTCGGGACGAGTACGCTGTATCACCAAAAGAACTTCATTGACGCGCAGCCAGGGGGACGACTTCGTTTTGATTTTGAGCTGCGAGCCGACCTGTGCGCCGGCACTTACTTTATAACCTTGGCAATAGCGCAAGCGATATCGCACGGCGATATGCTGTACCTTGACCGCAAGACTGATATCATTGTTTTTAAGGTGCATCAACCCCGTGTTCTTGCCAGTGGTATAGCCATGCTTGATACAAATGTGGCGGTGGCTGAATTGGGGGGGGGGGCATGAAATCGCTTCTAATCGTTACCGAGCAGTTTACTATAGGTGGCCTCGAAACGCACATTCGTGGGGAAATCGAACACCTAGCGAAAGCTGGTGTAGCAGTTCATTTGGCAGTGGGCAAAGACTTTCAAGACGTACTTTTGCCTGCCGGCCTAACTTCCATGACGTACGGGCTGCCTTTGGGACCTGAGTGTTCGCCCGAAGCACTATTGAAAGCAATCGACCATCTTCGACAGATCATTCGCGAACATGCGATTGAATGCGTTCATGTCCATCCGTTCTCCGCAATTATTCCTGCTGTTGCGGCAGCCGAATTGGAGCGCGTGCCTTATTCCATTACACTGCATGGCCCAGCTTCATTGGCAAGCTACTACGGACCTATTTATGATCTATTGGTCAAAGATATTGTCTTGCCAAGTGCGCCTTTGATTGTTGCGGTGTCACCAGAGGTTCAGAGTTTACTAACCATTCATGTGCCCAATAAATCAGTTTTCTGCATTCCAAATGCTGTCGCATTTGAAGAGTCTCTTCGCATGGCATTGACACCTAGCTCGATGGACCTGCGTTGGCTGGTTGTATCTAGATTGGACGAATTCAAGGTACAGGGTATCGTCGACTTTTGCATCAAGGCAAAAACATGCGGCATTCCAGGGGTGGTGATTGCGGGCGATGGGCCTGCGAAGCAGAAGTTACTCAAGATGCTTGAGGAACAAGGAACCTCAGATTACGTAGAGCTAGCTGGAGCGAGCAATGAAGTACCTTCACTGATCCAGAAGTTCTCTGGTGTTGCAGGGATGGGGCGGGTTGTTCTTGAGGGAATTTCGGCGCGTAAACCTGTGGTATTAGTAGGGTACGATGGCGTGAAGGGAGTTGTTGATAAACAGCTTCTGGAGAAAGCTGCTGAGCGAAACTTTTCCGGTCGTGACCTTCCCGTAATTGGTGGTAATGAATTCTTTGCTCAGCTACGAGGAAAGACAGGGAAAGACAAGATCTTTGAGGTGTTCGAGTATGCCAAAACGCGTTTCAATGGCCACGATGCATGGGGTAGGTTCCTCAGCAAAATCAACTCGCTAGCAGCCCCTGTACCGACTGTACTGACCGGTTTGTACCACTCCCTTTCCGTAGGCGCCATCGATGGAACGGCACCTTACCTCTGGAGCAAAGTG
>NZ_JBQYLP010000140.1:0-4335 GCF_052683555.1 Burkholderia sp. BC1 | reverse complement strand
TCTCGCCTGCAACTTCGGAAGTTGGTCCATTGATCAGCGTTTCCCTAGTGCATTTGCAGGTGTTTCACAGAAGCCAGGGCATGTATATTCAATCAGCTTTCATCTAAATATGGGTTATTTCAACGACCCGATTCAAGGAGAGCTGCGCATGGCAAAGATAGCCAAGAGTCGATCCGATACACGTTCCAATAAGAACAACGAGAACAGCGATAGCCACTTCGGAACGGGAGACGAATTGCATCAGACGGCCGGCGGCAAACATCCCCCTCTGACTTCCAATCAGGGCGTTCCGGTCTCGGATAATCAGAACTCCCTGCGCGCCACGCCGCGCGGTCCGACATTGCTCGAGGACTTCATCCTCCGCGAAAAGATCACGCATTTCGACCACGAGCGGATTCCCGAGCGCATCGTGCATGCGCGCGGCTCGGCGGCCCACGGCTATTTCGAGCTGACCCGCTCGCTAAGCCGCTACACCACCGCCAAGCTATTTACCGAAACCGACCGGAAGACGCCGGTATTCACGCGCTTCTCCACCGTCGCAGGCGGTGCGGGCTCGATCGATACGCCTCGCGACGTACGCGGTTTCGCGGTCAAGTTTTATACGACGGAAGGCAACTTCGATCTCGTCGGGAACAACATTCCCGTGTTCTTCATCCAGGACGCGATGAAGTTCCCCGACCTCGTTCACGCGGTCAAAATGGAACCGGACCGAGGCTTTCCGCAGGCAGCGAGCGCGCACGATACGTTCTGGGACTTCATCTCGCTGACGCCCGAGTCGATGCACATGATCATGTGGGCGATGTCGGATCGCGCGATCCCGCGCTCGCTTCGCATGATCGAAGGATTCGGCATCCACAGCTTCCGGCTGATCAACGCCAAGGGCGAGTCGACGTTCGTGAAGTTCCATTGGCGTCCGAAGCTCGGACTGCAATCGACCGTGTGGGACGAGGCCGTGAAAATCGCCGGCGCCGATCCGGATTTCCATCGGCGCGACTTGTTCGAGGCGATCCAGCGCGGCGATTATCCGGAATGGGAGCTCGCGGTGCAGTTGTTCACCGAGGAAGACGCCGCCCAATTCCCGTTCGACCATCTCGATCCGACCAAGCTGATTCCGGAAGAACTGGTGCCGCTCACCGTCATCGGGCGCATGGTGCTGGACCGCTGGCCGGACAACTTCTTCGCCGAGACCGAACAGGTCGCGTTCTGCCCGGCCAACATCGTGCCCGGCATCGACTTCAGCAACGATCCGCTGCTACAGGGGCGGCTCTTTTCCTACCTCGACACGCAGCTGTCGCGGCTTGGCTCGCCGAACTTCCATCAGATCCCGATCAACGCGCCGAAGTGCCCGTTCGCGAACCTGCAGCGGGACGGTCACATGCAGGTCCACGTGCCCAAGGGCCGCGTGAACTACGAGCCGAGTTCGCTGATGCCCGACAGTCCGCGCGAAACGCCGAACGGCTTTCGCAGTTTCCCGCAGCAGGCGGACGATGGTGCCAAGGGCCGCGTGCGCGCGGAAAGCTTCGCCGACCACTATAGCCAGGCCCGGTTGTTCTACCGCAGCCAGACTGCGCCGGAGCAGGCGCATCTCGCTTCGGCGCTGGTGTTCGAACTGTCGAAGGTCGAGACCGAGCACGTACGCACGGCCGTGGTGGGTCACCTTCGGCATATCGACGAGAGCCTCGCGAAACGGGTCGCCGCCGGGCTGGGATTGGACGCACTGCCGCCTGCACCGCCCGCCGCCGTGGAGCCGATCGATATGCCGCCGTCGCCCGCGCTGCAACTGATCGGCAAGATGAAGCCCACCCTGCAGGGCCGCTGCGTCGGCATACTGGTCGACGACGGAAGCGACGCCGCGACGCTGGGCGCGCTGCGCAAGGCGGTCGAGGCGGCTGGCGCGGCGGTCAAGATCGTCGCCCCCAAGGTGGGCGGCGCCAAGCTCAGCGACGGTCGTCGAATCGCCGCGGACGGACAACTCGCCGGCACGCCGTCGGTGGTGTTCGACGCCGTGGCGGTACTACTGTCCGCCGCTGCAGCCAAGCAACTGGCAAAAGAGGCGGCAGCCGTCGACTGGGTGCGCGACGCATACGGCCACCTCAAGGCGATCGCCAGCGATGAAGGCGGACAGGCGCTTCTGAACGCCGGCGGCATAGTCGAGGACGCGGGCGTGGTGGCGGCAAGCGACACGCGAGCCTTTCTCGAAGCTGCCGCGACGCGTCAATGGGAGCGCGAACCGAAGCTTCGGCTGCTGGCGTGAGGGCGACGCCGAGGCTTCTTCGGGAGCCTCGGCGTGTGAACGAGATAAAGGGTCCCGTATGGCGGAACCGATATTCGACGCACTACGCGAAAGTCATGAAATCCGGCGCCCGCTAATGCGCCGCTTGTTGCGATCTCAGCCCGGTGCAGCGCGCAGCGCGCTGTTCGAACAGTTGCGCATCGAGCTCGGTGCCCAAAGCGGCCGAGAAGCGCTTCCTGTATGTGCCGATGCTGATGGACGATCGCGGCCTCCCTTCCCGCGATGCGCTCGCGGATCATCACCGGATGGACGAAATTGCACGATCATCTGAAACAAGAGGAAAAGATCTTCTTTCAGAATTCGGGAAGATTCTGCGGGCGTCTGAAAAGGCGGCACTCGCGAAGCACTACCGGAACGACTACCTTCGCATGCATGCGACGCTCGCTGACGCATAGCGGTCGCGCGGCTTCGTCGTGCCGTCGGATGAATGACAACCCTGTTCATTGACGCTGAGCGCGCGCATGCACGCCTCCCATTGCAGCCGATGTTTGCGCGACGCAAACGGCCTCATCACCGTCGAGCTGGCCGAGGCCGATGACGTAAGCGGATCCGCTCCAAGATGCGCGAACCGTATCGCACGCTTCTCGGCCATTTCCGGCATGAGATCAGACCGGACATCCGTCGACGAGGCGAGCGTCCGCGATCTGATGCGATGGAGGGTCGCGTTGACCGGCGCGCTCAGCAGGCTGCGCTGCAGCATCGGAGAACGGGCATGCGGAATGCGTCCCCCGTTCGTGCTGGCGTGTGTGATTCTCGCTAAACACCTGCGCGGCACAGGCTCGCGCATGAAACTTCCTTGTAAGGCGTATTGACGATGAAGATCCTTTCGATTGCAGCAACGAGCGTCGTTCTGATGACCGCATCCTTTTCTGCACCGGCAGCCGGATGTTTGAAAGGCGCGGCAGTCGGCGGCGTCGCGGGCCATGTCGCAGGTCACCACGGTGCGGTGGGCGCGGCGGCAGGCTGCGCGATCGGCCATCATCAAGCAGCGAAAAAGGCCAAGGCAGCGAGCGCGGCATCGGCATCGGGGCAGTGATGCGGTAAGGTCGGGACGTTCGTAAACGCTGTGACCCAAAACTCGAGCGGTCACTGGAATTCCTTTTCGGCGCCACCCGCGCCAAACTCTGGCTTCTTTACCCGGTCGAAGCCAGATTGTGAAATTAGACCCAGCACGCGTGCCGCAGCCGGCACGCGTGCGATTCCTGTCTTTACTCGAACAGCTTCATCGCCGTCGCGAGCGTATTCACGACACCCCACGCAAGCGGAATCAGCACATATAACCAGAACACCGCGAGCAACGCCTTGTTGGTCGGCCGAACGGCAGCAACGGTCTCGTTCATGTTTCGTGTCTCCTCGTTTTATTTGCCGGCGTCGAGCTGCGCGTCGATCATGTGATGGCGTTCGTTCACGCGCGTGACGAACAGGTTGCAGATGAAGCCGATCACGAGCAGCGATGCCATGATGTGCACGGTCATGGTGTATGCGTCGGCCTTCACGACGCCGTGCGCGACTTCATATGCGCGGATGTAGTTGACGAGCACGGGCCCCGCGATGCCGGCCGCGGCCCACGCGGTCAGCAGCCGGCCGTGAATGCCGCCGACGTACGCCGTGCCGAACATGTCGGCGAGATACGCGGGCACGGTCGAAAAACCGCCGCCGTACATCGACAGGGTCAGACAGAACGCGAGCACGAACAGCGCGATCTGACCGGACGACGCGAACAGCGGCGCGCAGAAATACAGCACCGCACCGAACGCGAAGAAGATGAAGTACGTGTTCTTGCGGCCGACCCAATCGGACGCCGACGCCCACACGAAGCGCCCGCCCATGTTGAACAGCGACAGCAGCCCGACGAAGCCGGCGGCGGCCGCCGCGCTCACGGCGCCCTTGAAGCTTTCCTGAATCATCACCGACGCCTGCCCGATGATGCCGATCCCTGCCGTCACGTTCAGGAACAGCACGAGCCAGATCAGGTAGAACTGCGGCGTCTTCAGTGCGTATTCCGGCGAACGTGATCACGCATTTCGGCGGATCGTGATCAT
>NZ_JBQYLP010000139.1:0-4376 GCF_052683555.1 Burkholderia sp. BC1 | reverse complement strand
CCGTGTGAAAGTAGGTAATCGTCAGGCTCCCTAAGCCAAGAACCCCCGCCTAAGCAGGCGGGGGTTTTTGCATTTGTGGTGCGGGAAATGCGCTATCGGCACGAGCGCCGGCCAAATGCCCCGCTGCGATCTCCGATCCCTCTCCGCAGGCCGGCCCGCCTCGCCCCATCTTCAAATAAAGCCCGCGACCTGTACGGAATGAGCGCTTTATCCGGCAGGTCCACGTAAAATTTGCGAATCCCCATCTTCGCACCCACAACAATGAACGCCGCCACCCACGTTGCTCGGGCCGTCTGCCCGCATGATTGTCCGGATACGTGCGCCATGCGCGTGACTGTCGAGAACGGAAGGGCGATCAAGGTCGCGGGCGACCCCGACCATCCGCCGACGCAAGGCGTCCTCTGCACGAAGGTCAGCCGATATGCGGAGCGTGTTCATCATCCGGACCGTCTTACCGTGCCGCTGAAGCGCATCGGCGCGAAAGGCGAAGGGCGCTTCGCGCCGATCAGCTGGGACGAGGCGTTCGCCGAAATTGGCCGCCGTCTGGGGGACATTGCGACGCGTGCGCCCGAAGCGATCGTGCCGTACAGCTATGCGGGAACGATGGGTCTCGTGCAGGGCGAAGGCATCGCGCAGCGCTTGTTCCACAAGATCGGTGCGTCACGGCTCGAGCGCACGATCTGCGCGGCGGCCGGCGCCGCCGGCCTGCGCTTCACTTATGGCGCAAGCGTCGGGATGCATCTCGAGCATTTCGAGGAAAGCGAGCTGATCCTGATCTGGGGCGCCAATCCGATCGCATCGAGCCTGCATTTCTGGACCCGCGCGCAGGAAGCCAAGCGGCGTGGCGCGCGGCTCGTCGCGATCGATCCGTATCGGTCGCTCACCGCCGAAAAGTGCCACCAGCACATCGCGCTGAAGCCCGGCACCGACGGGGCATTCGCGCTCGGCATGATGCACGTGCTGATCACCGAGAATCTGCTCGATCACGATTACATCGCCGACCATACGCTCGGATTCGACGCCCTCAAGGCGCGCGCGCTGTCGTATCCGCCCGAGCGCGTCGCGCAGATTTGCGGTATCGATGCGTCGGAACTGATCGATCTCGCGCGCCGTTACGGCGCGACGCGCAAGGCAGCGATCCGCCTCAATTACGGCATGCAGCGCGTGCGCGGCGGCGGCAACGCGGTGCGCGCGATCGCCAGCCTGCCCGCGCTGACCGGTGCCTGGCGCGACCGCGCGGGTGGCCTGCTGCTGTCGTCGTCGGAATTTGCGCCGATCAATCAGCCCGCATTGCCGCGCCCGGATCTGATTCCCGGCTGGCCGCACAAGCTGCCGCGCATCATCAACATGAATGCGATCGGCGATGCGCTGCTGCACCCGGGCGATGCGGCGTTCGGTCCGAAAATAGAAGCGGTGATCGTCTACAACTCGAATCCCGTTGCCGTCGCACCCGACTCGTCGAAGGTCGCGGCGGGGTTTGCACGCGAAGACCTGTTCACGGTCGTTCTCGAGCATTTCAAAACAGATACCGTCGATTTCGCCGATATTGTGCTGCCGGCAACGACGCAGCTCGAGCACCTGGACGTCCACAAATCGTACGGGCACACCTACGTGATGGCGAATCTGCCGGCGATTCCGCCGGTCGGCGAGGCGCGGCCGAACACGGAAATCTTCCGCGGCATCGCGCGCAGCATGGGGCTCGACGAGCCGGCGCTCTATCACTCCGACGAGGACGTCGCGCGCGCGGCGCTTCGATGGGACGACCCTTCGCTCGACAGCGATTGGGACACGCTGAAGCGCGAAGGTTGGCTGAAGCTGAAATTGCCCGACGCGCCGTTTGCGAACGGCGGGTTCCGCACGCCGTCCGGCAAGTGCGAGTTCTACAGCGCGCGGCTCGAGCAAATGGGTCATGATCCGGTGCCCGACTATCTGCCGCCTTTCGAGTCGGCCGAAGCGGCGCCGGAGCTCGCGGCCCGTTACCCGCTCGCGATGATTTCGCCGCCGGCGCGCCACTTCCTGAACAGCACGTTCGTCAACGTCGAGAGCCTGCGCAGCACGGAAGGGCAGCCGCACCTCGACATGCACCCGGCGGACGCCGCATCGCGCGGCATTGCGGATGGCGATCTCGTGCGCATCTTCAACGACCGCGGATCGATGCAGGCCGTCGCGAGAGTGACGGACCGTGCGCGTGCCGGGCTCGTCGTCGGCTTGTCGATCTGGTGGAAGAAGCTGTCGCCCGACGGGCGCAACGCGAACGAAGTTACGAGCCAGGCGCTGACCGATCTCGGCAATTCGGCGACGTTCTACGACTGTCTGGTCGAAGTCGAAGCCGCCTGACCGAACGGACGCACGCGCGTCGGCCGAGCATCGTCCCCCGTTCGAAGGGGACGTCTAACCCTGTTGTCTCGCGACGGGCGACCCGCTACGATGCGTTTTAGCACGACCATTCGAAAATCCGTGAGGAGACGCGCAGTATGGAAAAAATTTGGCTGAAATCGTACCCGCCCGGCGTTCCAGCCGAAATCGACGCGTCTCCGTATCCATCCGTTCCCGACCTCCTCGACGAGAGCTTCACGCAGTACCGCGACCGTACGGCATTCGTCTGCATGGGCAAGGCGATCACGTACGGCGAACTCGATGCGCTGTCGCGCCGCTTCGGCGCGTGGCTGCAGTCGCGCGGCCTCGCCCGCGGCGCGCGCGTTGCGATCATGATGCCGAACGTGCTTCAGTATCCGGTCACGATTGCGGCCGTGCTGCGCGCCGGCTGTACGGTCGTCAACGTGAACCCGCTCTACACGCCGCGTGAGCTCGAGCATCAGCTGAAGGACAGCGGTGCCGAAGCGATCGTCATTCTCGAGAATTTCGCGTCGACGCTGCAGGCGGTGATTGCGAATACGGCGGTGAAGCATGTCGTCGTCGCGTCGATGGGCGATCTGCTCGGCATCAAGGGCTGGATCGTCAACTACGTCGTGCGCAAGGTCAAGAAGATGGTGCCGGCCTGGCAGTTGCCGTCCTTTACGCGCTTCAACGCGGCGCTCGCAGAAGGGGCGCGGCAAACGTTCAAGCCGCCGAAGCTCGGCCCCGACGACGTCGCATTCCTGCAATACACGGGCGGCACGACCGGCGTCGCGAAGGGCGCGACGCTGCTGCACCGGAACATCGTGTCGAACGTGCTGCAGGCCGGCGCGTGGCATCAGCCCGCACACGACAAGTATCCCGATGTGAAACAGTTCGTGACGGTTGTCGCGCTGCCGCTCTATCACGTGTTTGCGCTGACCGTCTGCGGCTTTCTGACGATGCGCACGGGCGGCATGGGCGTGCTGATTCCGAACCCGCGCGACATCGGCGGGATGATCAAGGAGCTGAAGGGTTATCAGATCTCGACGATTCCGGCTGTCAACACGCTGTACAACGCGCTGCTGAATCATCCCGACTTCGGCCAGCTGGATCTGTCGAAGCTCGTGATCGCGAACGGCGGCGGGATGGCGATCCAGGAAGGCGTCGCGAAGCGCTGGTACGAAAAGACCCATACGGCGATCGTCGAAGGCTACGGGCTGTCCGAGACGTCGCCGGTCGCGACCTGCAATCCGGTGACGGCGACCGAATACAGCGGGACGATCGGGCTGCCGCTGCCGTCGACCGAAGTCACGATTCGCGACGACGCCGGCAACGACGTCCCGCTGGGCGAGCCCGGCGAGATCTGCATCCGCGGGCCGCAGGTGATGGCGGGTTACTGGAACCGCCCGGAGGAGACCGCGAAGGTCATGTGTCCGGACGGATTCTTCAAGACCGGCGACGTCGGCGTGATGGACGCGCGCGGTTACGTGAAGATCGTCGATCGCAAGAAGGACATGATTCTCGTGTCCGGCTTCAACGTTTATCCGAACGAAGTCGAGGACGTCGTCGCATCGCATCCGGGCGTGTTCGAAGTGGCCGCGGTCGGCGTGCCGGACGAGCACTCGGGCGAAGCGGTGAAGCTCTTCGTCGTGAAGAAGGATCCGGCGCTGACCGACAAGGATCTGCTTGCGTACTGCAAGGAGCGCCTGACCGGCTACAAGCGGCCGAAGTTCGTCGAGTTCCGCACCGAGCTGCCGAAGACGAACGTCGGCAAGATCCTGCGGCGAGAATTGCGCGACGGACGCGCGTAACGGCGCAACGCTCGAACGAGCGGACCAGAGGACGAGCCCGGCCTATGCCGGGCTTTTTGTTTGCCTGGGCGAAAAGGGTTGTCGCAGTGGCAAGGCTGCCGCTGCGTGGGGCGCGACGGGGACGCGCATGGCACGGCTCGACGAATGCCGCTGCTGCGGTCACCCGTTGCGGGGTGGTGGGGCCTGTCAGGAATTTTGTGTTTAAGGCATAACATGCTCCCAAGGAGA
>NZ_JBQYLP010000138.1:0-4610 GCF_052683555.1 Burkholderia sp. BC1 | reverse complement strand
CGCGCCGTCGATCTGACGACGAGCATCGGGAAGCAGGCCAACGCGTGGAAGAAGTCCGCAGGTAATCGCCCGCTCCAGGGAGGTCACGGCTTCCATGGCTGAGCGATCTTTCAATCTGGTCGTGCCGCTGCCCCACAAGGGCACCGCCATGCGCAATGAGGAAACGCGCCGCCAGCGTGCGGCGGCGTCCAGCGCAGTTTCCCAGCTGAGCAATCAGCCGGGCGACGTAGATAGCACGATTATTCCGGCTGGGCCTGGTATCAGAACTTCAACAACGGCAACCAGAACAACAACCAACAGAACAACCAGCTGCGCGCCCGGGCCGTCCGCAGATTGGAATGACGGATTCACATTCGTCGAGCTCGTCGAGGCCTACCTCGACTGCCGGCGCACGAAGCGCAACACCCCGGCGGCGCTCGCGTTCGAGATCGATCTGGAACGCAATCTGCGCTGCCTTCATGACGAGCTGGCCTCGGGCTCCTACCGCCCTGGCCGCTCGATCTGCTTCGTCATCACGCGACCGAAACCGCGCGAGGTATGGGCGGCCGAGTTTCGCGACCGTGTCGTGCACCACCTGCTGTACAACCGCATCGGCCCGCGCTTCGAGCGCTCGTTCATCGTCGACACGTTCGCATGCATCAAGGAACGTGGAACGCTCCGCGCCGCCGAGCGCCTCGAATCGAAGATCCGTTCGATCACACAGAACTGGTCGCGGCCGGCGTATTACCTGAAATGCGATCTCGCGAACTTCTTCGTCAGCATCGACAAACTGGTCCTGCTCGAACTGCTGCTCGCGAAAATCCGCGAACCCTTCTGGCGAGCGCTGACAGAAACGGTGCTCATGCACGATCCACGAACCGACTTCGTCTATCGCGGCGATCCGGCGTTGCTCGAGCGCGTGCCGCCGTATAAGCGCCTCGTCGAGCAGCCGGCGCATCTCGGGCTGCCGATCGGAAACCTGTCGAGCCAGTTCTTCGCAAATATCTATCTCGACGTCCTTGACTATCATGCGAAACACCAGCTGCGTGCACGGTACTACGTTCGCTACGTCGACGATTTCGTGTTCCTGGACGAATTACCGCAGCGACTGAACGAAATCCTCGCCGACGTGACGGCGTTCCTGCCGGCCCGGCTCGGCGTGCGTATCAACCCGCGCAAGACCATTCTGCAGCCAATCCACCGCGGCGTCGACTTCGTCGGCCAGGTCATCAAGCCTTGGCGCCGCGAGACGCGAAGACGCACACGCAACGAAGCACTGCGCCGTGTGGCAGAAACGCCGCGCCAAGACCTCATGCAGGTCGCGAACTCGTACTTCGGACTGCTGCGCCAAGCAACCGCCAATCATCACGATCGCGCGCAATTGGCCAACCTTCTCCGATCACTTGGCAAAGCCGTAGATCGAGATCTCACGAAGACCTTCTGAGGACCGGACCATGACCATCCAATCGATGCTCCAGAAAATTCCCGTCGTCCGCGATCAGGACGGCTACTTCATCCATCCCGACCTGCTGCACTTCTGGACGGTCACGATGGGCGGTGCCGAGCGCTGCACGCCCGAACAGTGGGCCTCGCTCGAAGCACAGGCCGGCATCAAGACGTCGATCTACCACCTCGAAAGCGAGAACGTCGATCACCCGGCATACGTCTCGTACTTCGATAACGGAAACCTCGACATCACTGAATGGGATCCGTCGCCTGAGCCCGGCTGGTGGCTGATCGAGATTGGAGACAGTGAAGACGGCCCGTACGCGGTCTATGCAACGCATGCAGAGGTCAAGCCATGACCATCCCCTCTTTCCTTCAGCGCTGGCGCGCCGCCATTTTGGGGCAGCCGAATGTCGCCGAAAAGATCTCGGACGCTGAGTGGCTTCGGCGATGCGCCGCACGATTCGTCCAGCGCGCCGGTGTCGAGCAACGGATCGCCGATTCATTTGCCGAAGCCGCTTTTGAGAACGTTGCCGACTTCGGCTTCGAGAACGACCCGGAGGGCGCGGCGGATTGCGAAATGTCCTACTGGAGCGAATGACCATGACCACCGATAAGAGCCGCGCTGATGCGCTGACGGATGAGCAACGGCAAGCGATCAATCTCGCTAAAAGCTTTATGCCGGACAACACGCAGGCGCGCGGACGAGCCCATGCGGTCTTGGACGCGCTCATTGCGCCCCCTGCTGAGCAGCCCGCAGCAGCGCCGATCTATGAGCCAACCATTCCCGATGAACTGCATCCGGACACCGCCAAGCTCGTGCGGCGGTTCGCCCGCGCACTCGCCAACAAGCTGCTGGCCGCGCAGCGGAAGTACGGCTACTCGGACAACTGGATGCGCGACGGTTGGGCGGATGAGTGCCGCGCCGAGCTGATGCGTCACATCCACAAAGGCGATCCGCGCGACGTTGCAGCCTACTGCGCGTTCCTGTGGCACCACAACGAATCGACCGCACCCGCGCCGGCGGACGAGCGGGCGGCGTACCACTTCCACCGTTTCGTCGACGGAGTGGAAATGGCTGAAGGCGTGCTGATCGATCGAGCCCCAACGCTCGAAGCCGCCATCAAAGAGGCCGTCCGGTGCTGCGAGAAACGGCCTATGACCGTACTCGTACATGCGCCTGCGTGGGCTGGAACGCTGTGCGGTGGCGCGCTCGCGAACCGCGCCGCATCTGCCAGCGAGACGGATACCGACCTGCTTCCGCGCCCGAGCATCCATGCTGCAGTCCACTATGCGGCATGGCTGCGCCGTGAGTCGCACAAGCACGATCAACCCAAGGCTGGCGTGTTGGAGAACGCAGCAAGTGTGATCAGCGTTCTGCATGCTGAATGCGATCGGCTGCATCGCGAGTTGATTGACGAAGCATCCAGCGAGACGGGGGCGGAAGGGGCGACGATGCGAAGCTTGCTCGAAGCGTGGTATGACGCGGTCAACAAGGGGAGTGTCTCAGTAAGCGACCCGGCATATTTGCTCGTGACCCAGACTGCTGCCGCACTTCACGAAATCCCCGCGCAGGCGGCGGAACCGTGCGCTTGGCTGGTCGAATGGACGCCCAATGTTTCCGACAAGGTATGGGTTCAATCATTCGTGAACGAACTTGATGCGATCAACAAACAGCGTCAGGTCGGCGGCCGGATCATTGCTTGCGCGCCCATCAACGCACTTTCTCATGCACCCGCGCAGGCGGCGGAACCGATGCCGGCCCCGGCCGGATGGAAGCTTGTGCCTGTCGCACCGACTTTTGAGATGTGCCGCGCCATGGAGGAAGCGATCGATGCGGGATGGAAAGATTCCATCGTATGGGCGAGAGGAATCGCAGCCGCCCCGCAGCCGCCCGCGCAGGCAGACGCTCGGGAGGGGCTGACGGACGAGCAGAGAGTATTCACCTTGGCCGAAAAACACGATGGATTCGGGGATCGAAAGCACTTCGTCTTCACCGGCGCCGAGCTGGTCGAATTCGCACGCGCCCTTCTCGCCCCCACGCAGCAGCCGAGCGGCGAGGTGACGGACGACGACAAGGTGTGTGCCGAGCGGTATCGATGGTTGCGGGCACGAATGGCTTTCGTAGAAGGCCCCAACGCGGCCGCCAGCATGTCGATGCGCTCGTCCATCCCGGCCCCGAACCACGACTTCAATGCCGACTTTGTCGGCGATCGCTTCGACGCCAGCGTAGATGCTGCCATCGACGCTGCTATCGCCGTCGCCCGTGCCCAAGGAGGCGAATCGTGACCGTCTACGTCGACGACATGTATCGCCATCCGATCGGCGAATTCAAAACGGCAAGCGGTCGCGTCTACAAGATGTCGCATCTCATCGCGGACACCTCCGAAGAGCTGCTCGCCATGATCCGCACGATCGATGTCAATCCGAAGTGGATTCAGCACCGCGGTACGCGCGACGAGCACTTCGACATCACGATTAGCAAGCGCGCCGCCGCGATAGCCGCGGGCGCGGTCCCGATCACCATGGAGCAGTGCGGCGCGATGAACAAGCGCCGCAAGGTCACCGGCGATCTCGGCTCACCCGATGACGCCGTCGAGTGGCTGAAGCAGTTCATCGCAGACCGTCACGCAACTCGCGCAGCTGCAGTGCCGGCCGACAACCTCACGGAGTCCCAGTCATGAGCAGAAGTGGATATAGCGACGATTGCGAGAACGTCGAACTGTGGCGCGGAGCAGTCATGCGCGCGATTCGTGGTAAGCGCGGACAGGCGCTCCTGCGGGATCTCGCCGCAGCGCTGGACGCAATGCCGGAAAAGCGTTTGATCACCAATGAGCTTCAGACCGCGGACGGCGATTTCTGCACGCTTGGGGTGCTCGGACACGCTCGTGGACTCGATCTCAAGATCATCGATCCAGAGGACAGAGAGGCAGTCGCCCGCGCCTTCAACATCGCTCCCGCCCTAGCCGCCGAAGTTGTTTTCGAGAACGACGAATGCGGCCATCACTGGGATCATGCGCTAGGAAAAACCGTCTTCGAGACACCTGAGGAACGTTGGACCCGCATGCGCCAGTGGGTGGCGGCGAACCTGATCGAACCGGTCGAGGTGACGTCGTGAGCGAAGTACCGAAACGTGGTCTGCCCCCTGAAAAGTGGTCCTCCCTGAAGTAGGCTATTGAGCCGTA
>NZ_JBQYLP010000137.1:0-5020 GCF_052683555.1 Burkholderia sp. BC1 | reverse complement strand
CCTTCGATAACGGAATTCGCAATCTGCTGGTTATTTTGGTCGGTATAGGTATAACCGCCCTTGCCATCGGCCAGCACGTTGACTTGGGTAATTTCGTTGCCCGTGCTCGTTCCGGCCGTCCACTGAGCCCCCGTGCCGTCGATCGACACTGCAATCGAACCCAGAACCGCGCCCGCCGGCACCTGACCGGAGCCGATCGAAGCGGCCGACAGGCTCTTCGACAGATTCAGGTTGACCGTCTGACCCACGTTCGCGCCAACTTGGAACGAAACGACGCCGGCGGAACCGTCCAGAATGTTCTTGCCGTTGTATTGGGTTTGCGACGCGATACGGTTTACTTCAGCAATTTGTTGCGACACTTCTTGTTGCAGCGCCGCGCGGTTGTCTGCGGTCAGGCCGCCGCTCGATGCTTGAACTGCCAGTTGACGAATGCGCTGCAGGCTCGCCGTGATCTGGCTCAGGCCGCTCGTCGCTGTCTGAATCATCGACACGCCGTCGTTCGCATTCGAAACGCCCTGATTGAGGCCGTTGATTTGCGTTTGCATGCCGGTTGCGATCGCCAGACCTGCCGCGTCGTCCGCCGCGCTGTTAATGCGCTTGCCCGAAGACAGGCGCGTGATTGCTTGCGAAAGCGCGTTTTGGGAACCGCTCAGGTTCTGCTGCGCGACCAGCGAGTTGATGTTGCTATTGATTCCGAGCATGGAAAAATCTCCTGTTAAGCCGAAAGCCTTGGAAAGCCGTTTTGGCGTCGGCGGAAGCACTCGTTCATTGCTGGCCGCCTCAGAGCAGGATTTCGGCGGCACAAAACAAAACTTGAGGGGATCGAGGAGATTCGGCCCGATTTTTATGTCGAGGGGTCGGATTGCTGTGCCGCGATGGCGATCGGACGTCGAGCGCGCGGTGGCGTCGCCCTTTTGTCGCTCGCCCACGCGCGGACGATAAAAGGGTGGTTTTGTCTGTGATTCCCTGCTATGATGGCGGGCTGAATTGAGATTTCTGTCACGCCTTTGCCGTTTTCGGCATGTCTGCTGGCAGTCAAACGCGGCGCTGCACGCGGCTTGTGAAGCGTACTCGCGGTGCTTTCCGCCTCTCTTTTCCGGCCTCCGAGGCCGTATTTCCGCTCGTTTCGCCTGTTGTGGGAACGCCCGGATGGCCGGTGCGTGGCGCTTGGCCGCTACGCTTTTGACCGTTTAAGCAATTTAGGAACGACATGACGACGATTCTTCTGAAAGAAAACGAGCCGTTCGAAGTGGCGATTCGCCGCTTTCGTCGCGCTATCGAAAAAAATGGCCTGATCGCTGAACTGCGCGAGCGCCAGTCCTACGAAAAGCCGACCGCAGTCCGCAAGCGCAAGAAGGCAGCAGCCGTCAAGCGCCTGCACAAGCGTCTGCGCAGCCAGATGCTGCCGAAGAAGCTCCACTAAGAGCATCTGACGGTTTGCCGCGAAACGGCGGAGCGTGCTTCGAAAGAAGCTGCTCCGCCGTTTTGCTTTTGAGGCGCGCAAAGCGTCTGCTCGATCGGCCGGGCGCCGACGTGGAGTCATCGCAAGCACGGTGTGGCGTAACGCAAATCGATTCACGCGAACGAAACGAAAGTAAGAATCATTTGCATTGAGTTAGAATGTCGCGCGTTGTCACTCCATCCGCAACACGCGCAACACTGCGATGCCGCGCAAGCGGGCGTCCGCGCCCGTAAGCCGCCGCCGCAAACGCCCGCTGCGTGTGCGTAGCTTCCATGATCCGCAATCCGTCCCTTCCGGGCCATCGTCCGATTCGACCCGCTCGCCATCCGCGGTGCGCGCGATGAATGCGTTCGTGCGACCGCTGTTCGTCCGCCTGCATCGATGGTTCGGCCTCGCGACCGCGCTGTTTTTGTTCGTTGCAGGGCTCACCGGCGCGCTGATCGCCTGGGATCACGAACTCGACGCGGCGCTGAACCGCGACTTCTACGTCGCGCGCAGCGGCGGGAAGCCGCTTTCGCCGCTCGCGCTCGCCGAGCGGATCGAAGCGGCCGACCCGCGCGTGCAGGTGACTTATCTGCCGCTCGCCGTCGAGCCCGGCCATACGCTGCAGGCCGGCGTGATGCCCCGTACCGATCCGGCGACGGGGCAGCCCTATGCGATCGACTTCAACCAGATCGCCGTCGATCCGGCGACCGGCGCCGTGCAGGCGCGCCGCGAATGGGGCGCACTGTCGCTCGCGCGGCTCGACCTGATCCCGTTCATCTACCGGCTGCATTACTCGCTGTTCCTGCCCGTGTACGGCGGTGTGAACTTCGGCTTCTGGGTGATGGGCGTCGTCGGCATCGTATGGGCGTTCGACAGTCTGATCGCGCTCGTGCTGGCCTTTCCGAGCATGAAAAGCTGGCGCAAGTCCTTCGCGTTCCGCGTGCGGCGCGGCGGCTACCCGCTCGTGTTCGATCTGCATCGGTCGGGCGGCGTGTGGGTGTGGGGGCTGCTGCTCGTCGTCGCGATCACGTCGATTTCGATGAACCTCGGCAACCCGGTCGTGCGTCCGCTCGTGTCGCTGTTCTCGCCGCTGTCGGAGACGCCGTATACGAACCCCGAACATTTCCCGCCCGCACCGCCGGGCAGCAAGGTGCTCGCGCGCGAGCGCATCGTCGAACTCGCCGGCCCGGCCGCCCGCGACGCGGGAATCGCGGCGCCGCCCGGTGCGCTGCTCTACGCGCCGGCGATGAACGTCTATGCGGTCGGCTTCTTCGAGCCGGGTAACGATCACGGCGACGCCGGCCTCGGCAACGCGTGGCTGTACTGGGACGCCGTCACGGGCAAGCCCCTCGCGGCCCAGCTGCCGGGGCGCGGCTCGCTCGGCGACCTCTTCATGCAGGCGCAGTTTCCGCTGCATTCGGGACGCATCGCCGGCGTGGCGGGGCGCGTCGCGGTCAGCGTGCTCGGCATCGTCATCGCGATGCTCAGCGTGACGGGCATCTGCATCTGGGTGAAAAAGCGCGGTGCGCGCGTGCGGGCGGCGCGCGGCGCGTCGCGGACGGCCGTGCCCGCTTCGTCGCGGCCTGCGCGCTGATCGCCGAACGGCGGCCGCCGGCGCGCCGCGCCGCTGATTCGTCAGCCCGCCTTGCGCACGCGCGCCGGCTGTTTGCCGCCGAGCGCCGCGCATCGCGCATGGCACGGGCAGCCGACTTCGTGATCGTTGACCATTCCGGTTGCCTGCATCAGCGCGTAGCAGATCGTCGAGCCGACGAACTTGCAGCCGTACGTCTTCAGCGCCTTGCTGAGCGCATCGGAGCGCTCCGTCGACGCCGGTGCGTCTCGATACGACTGCCACGCGTTCTGGATCGGCGTGTGATCGACGAACGACCAGAGGAAGTGCGCGAGCGAACCGTGCTCCTCACGGATGCGCTGCACCGCGCGCGCATTGGCGACGGCGGCTTCGACCTTCGCGCGGTTGCGCACGATGCCCGGATTTTCCAGCAGCTTCTCGATGCGCTTCGGCGTGAAGCGGGCGACGGCGTCGACGTCGAAATCGGCGAATGCGTCGCGGTAACCGGCGCGCTTGTTCAGGATCGTCGACCACGACAGCCCGGCCTGCGCGCCTTCGAGGATCAGCATCTCGAACAGATGACGATCGTCGTGCGACGGCACACCCCACTCGGTGTCGTGATAGTGAGCGTCCGCTTCGGTTTTGACCCAGTTGCATCGCTGCGACATCGTCTGCCTCGCTTCCCGTATCGATTCGATCGCGCCAGCATAGCGGAAGGCCCCGGCGCGGGATAGTTGGCCGTACGGCAGATGGGCGTGCGCCGCCGATCCGGTTAAGCTTGGCGCCTGTTCGAATCAGCGGGATGAAGGCATGACGGCATTACTTTTTGCGATCGGCATCGACGGCGGCGGCACGGGCACGCGCGCGGTGCTCGCCGATCGGCACGGGCGCGAACTCGCGCAGGGGCGCGGCGGCCCGTCAGGGCTGGGGCTCGGCATCGAGCGTGCGTGGGCGTCGATCGCGGCCGCGTGCGCGGACGCATTCACGCGCGCCGGGCTCGCGTTCGACTGGGCGCAGTGCGCGCTCGGCTGCGGGCTGGCGGGCGTCAACAACGCGGCGTGGCTCGCCGCCTTCCGGGCGCAGGCACCGCTCGCGGCGCTCGCAATCGAGAGCGACGCGTATACGACGGTCCTCGGCGCGCACGGCGGCGCACCGGGGCTGATCGTCGCCCTCGGCACCGGCAGCATCGCAGCCGCGCTCGATGCCGACGGCGCATGCCGGATCGCCGGCGGCTTCGGCTTCCCGTCCGGCGACGAGGCGAGCGGCGCGTGGCTCGGCATGCGCGCGCTCGCCTATGCGCAACAGGCGCTCGACGGACGCGCGCCGCGCGACGCGTTTGCGGAGGCGCTGCTCGCGGAAACCGGTGCGCAGGATCGCGATGCGCTCGTCCAGTGGTCGTGCGACGCGAACCAGACGGTCTATGCGCGGCTTGCTCCGATCGTGTTCGCGCACGGTGCGCATCCGGTTGCGCGCGCATTGATCGCGCAGGCCGGCGACGAGATCGGCAAGATGATCGACGCGCTCGATCCCGGGCAGACGCTGCCGGTCGCCTTGTGCGGCGGCCTGGCCGATGCGCTCGCGCCGGCCGTGCCGGCCCGGCATACGGCGCGGTTGCGCGCGCCGTTCGAGGACTCCGCACACGGCGCGTTGCAGCTTGCACTACGGACGTTGCGCGCGGCGGGCGACGGCGGCTGAGGGAGGACGGAGCGCGACGGGGCCGGGGCGGGACGCAAGAGCGCAGCCGGGGCGGAACGAGGACGGGGCGGGGACGGACGGACCGGCACGAGGACAACGCGCGACAGGCGCAGGCGGTGCGCGCACTCGCCTATAACGGCGACACGCGTCGCAGCCCCGCAGAGGCCCGAGGCGCAAGGCGCAAGGCCCGAAGCCCGAAGCCCGAAGCCCGAAGCCCGAAGCCCGAGCACTGAGGCCCGAGCACTGAGGCCCGAGCACCGAGCCCGAGCCCGAGCCCGAGCCCGAGCCCGAGCCCGAGCCCGAGCCCG
>NZ_JBQYLP010000136.1:0-5048 GCF_052683555.1 Burkholderia sp. BC1 | reverse complement strand
CTTACCGAGAAAGTAAACAGCCGCCTCAGGGGTTTTTGAACTGGCCTCTTACTTCGGGCAGAGGCCAGCATACTGCACTATCTGCGAACTCTTCAGGCGCGGCGCACGACTGAGCGTGCGACATTCGTCCAGCGCACCTATGAACACGCTCGGTCTGAAACGGTGAAGCGAGGGTGCATCGAGTGCTGGCGGCGCTGGAAGGACCGAGCTGCGTTCACTGCTCTCCGCGGTAGTTGGTCGAGCATGAGCCCCGAATGCCAGCGGCTAGTTTGGCTGGCAGCGGATTCGTTTGGCGATCAGGGCGATGGATTCAGGCGCCAGGTCGAACTCAATTTTAAACACGCCCTCAAATTGGGAATAGAACGGCAGGACAAGGCGACGTTTGCGTCGGTTTACGAAGGATGGTGCTCCGATGCCCAAGCTACTGCATGACCCCCGGACTGTGGCGCGAGATGTGCCCGGTTTGTTTGACGCCGTGTTCCCTCGGTTGACCACCGGGGTTGTTGCGTACCTGAACAAAAGGAAAAGCTCTGCCTCGGGGATGCAGCCGATCTCCGCCGAGTTGATCGAGCAAAGCAGCCTCGACCGAGCAATGTTGTTCGAACTCGGCGTTGCGGCGGGCGAAATGCTTTTAACGTCCGGAAACGCAAACTGGGAAGAGTGCAAGCGGGTGGCGCTGGCGAGGCAGCGCCGATACTTCGACGCTGAGCTACCCGACGAGATCACGGACGTAGACAAAGTTATCGCAGAGTTGGTTGGGCGGAACATTGCCACGAGCATCGGTCAGTTTGCGGCTGAGCGAGCGCAACCTGTCATCGTCGCCCCCGTTATACCTGGTCTTCGTTGGGTTTCCTCCGGCCGCGGTGACTTTTCGACTGGGTCTAGCCTTATTGAAGTCAAATGCTCTAACCGGAATTTTTCAGCCGCGGATTATCGACAGGTAGTACTGTATTGGTTGCTTGCATACGCTGCGGCAGTCGAGAATCGCGGGCAGGAGTGGTCGGAGGGTATTCTGCTTAATCCGCGCTTGGGTCACTATGTTTCGTTCAAATTCGACGAAATCTTGCATGTCATCGGAGCTGGACGAACAAAGGTCGAGGCTCTTCAGCTCTTTATGTCTATGGTTGGAGACGACCGCTTGCGCTAGGCCGGAGTTCGAGCATCGATCGTTGTTGCTCTTGTCAATCGAGGTCCGAGGACATACGCTTATTAGAAGTCGGCAGAACCAGCCGAATGAGAACATCCTAAGGGGCGACCATGGCAACGGGGAAAAAGGCTGCATCTGACGCGGCAAAGATTCTGCGCGATCCGAAGTCAAGCAAAAAGCAAAAGGAAGTGGCGGCTTCCGATCTTTCTCAGCGCAAAGGCGCGACAAAGACCAAGCCAAAAACAAAATAAGAGTCCGCGCAGTTCGGCATGGTATGCCGAAGGCGCAACCGCGTGGGGACAGGATGAGTAAAGACTCATTTGAAGAATGGTTGGCCGAGCGTCCGCGCTGGCTGCAAACGGCGGCTGCACGGTTGCTCGGCTCGCAACGACCGCCTGAGGACAAGGATATAAACGCCCTTGCCGATCTCTGTCTTGCCGAGGCGGCGAAAGATCAAGCCGCCGTATACGAGAACGTACCTACAGGCGCGTTTGCTGCTGCGATCGCGGCGCTGAATATCAGATTGTCCAAAATCGAGAAAGTGAATGGAGTCAACGCTATCCGGCAGGACGCTACGCTCGATTTCGACAACAAGGATTTCGCCATAGTCTATGGCCCGAACGGAGCTGGGAAGTCGGGTTTTGCGCGGCTGGTCAAAAACGCGTGTGGCGCGCGAACGCGAACAGACCTTCTTTCCAACGTCTTTCAAGCGAAGCCCATCGCGCCTTCCGCTGAATTCGTGGTTATGCACAATGGCACTCCTGAGGTCGTCGCGTGGACAGCGGCAACAGGACCTGCGGGCAAGCTCCGGCATATCCACGTTTTCGATTCAGCTGTCGCCGCGTCATACGTTAATGACAAGAATGTTGCGTCTTATGAACCGCGCCGCATGCGGTTCATCTCGGCGCTAATCGAAATATCAGAACGTGTGGTCGCTGAGTTAACGCGACGGAAGAACGAGTTACCAACAAAACTTCCCCACATACCCCCAGATCACACGGACACTAAAGCCGGACTATTCTGGGCGGCGATTAAACCCACGACAACGCGGGATGCCGTCGAAACTGCGTGTGTATGGACGGAAGCAGATGCGGAAGAACGACTCAAGATCGAGAATAGCCTGAAGCAGCAGGACATCTCTGGCCGCCTGAAGGAACTGGAGCGTCAGAAGAGACTCCTCGCACAACTCGAAAGCGAAGTTAAGAGCCTTCGTGATGCGCTGTCTGACGAAAAGGTCCTCGCAGTTATCAATGCCCGACGCGATGCTGCTGAGAAGCGGAAGGCTGCAACTGACGATGCAGAGCGGGTGTTTGCTAACGCGCCGCTCGATGGAGTCGGCAAACAAAGCTGGCGCCTGATGTGGGATCAGGCACGGCAGTATTCCGAAGAACAGGCTTACCCGAAGCGATCGTTCCCTGCGGTCGATGAAAGCGAGGATAGATGCGTCCTGTGTCAGCAACCACTCGATGAAGCTGCACGCAGTAGGCTTTCGGATTTTGAAGCCTATGTAAAAGGTGGGCTTGAAACTAGCGCGAAGACCGCCGAGAAACTGCGCGATACTTTGATCAAGGCTTTGCCCGTACTACCGTCGACCGAAAAATGGCGGTTGGATGTCGGTCTGCTGAAGATTGAGGCAACCGATGCCGATGGTTTGCTCGGAAGCATTCAAGCTCGCCGCGCGGCGGCCGAGACAGCCGCTGTCGAAGCCGACGTGCCCTCTATCAACTGGACGCAATTGGATGACGGAATGGCGACTCTCGCTGCATCGCTGGGGAAAGAGGGAGCGCTCCTGACCGAGTTGCAAAAAGACGGAAAAAAGGCCGAGCATGAAAAAGCATTGAAGGAGCTACGTGCGCGCGAATGGATGGCGCAGCAGAAAGTGGCTCTGGAAGCTGAAATTCAACGGAGAGGCGTAATCCGTAGTATTGAAGATGCCATTCGCTTGGCGGGCACGCATGCACTCACCCGTAAGAAAAACGACCTGGCGGACGAGGAGCTTGCGAAAGGCTATCAGGAGCGTTTCATAGCGGAAATATCGGCGCTTGGTGGAAAGCGTCTTCTCGTAAGTCCGGAGCCACTGCAAGAAGGTAAGGGCCGAATCTCGTTTACGCTTACGCTACGCGATACGAAACAGAACGCTGCGGCGCATGCCGTTCTGAGTGAGGGAGAAAGTCGGATCGTCGCGTTAGCAGCCTTCCTTGCTGACATCACGGGCTCGGGGCAACCAACGCCTTTCGTTTTTGACGACCCAATCTCGTCCCTTGACCAGGAGTTTGAAGAGCGCGTTGCTGATCGACTGGTTGAATTGTCGCGTATACGGCAGGTGATCGTTTTCACACATAGGCTTTCATTGCTGGCTCTTCTGGAAGATGCATTGGACAAGGCCAGCAAAAACGCAGCAGCCACAGGAGGTGCGTTCCCGTCACGGGCGTTCGTATCATTGCGGCGTCTGGGCTCACTGGTCGGTGTGGTAGATACGCTTGATGTGAGAAGGGAGCGTCCGGATAAAGGTTTCACGAAGCTGCGCGATCACCGGTTACCCGTTTTGCGGAAGCTCTTGGACGCGGGCGATGTGGGTTACGACAATGAGATGAAGGCAGTCTGCGGCGATTTTCGAATACTAGTCGAGCGGTCGGTCGAAAAGGTCATGCTGAACGGCTTAATCGAAAGATTTCGGCGCTCCGTTCAGACTCAACAGATTCGCTCGCTGGCAAAGATCACTCAAGACGATTGTGTGCTCGTCGATCAGATGATGACGAAGTATTCTAAGTTTGAACATTCTCAGTCCGATGAAGTCGACGCGAATCTGCCTGGCGTTGACGAACTGTCCGATGATCTCAATTTGATGATTGATTGGATTGGAGAATTTGATAAACGCGCGGTGGCTTAGGACGAGCGGAAATAGACGACTCGGCCTGTACCAGCAACGACACTATCAATTTGGCAATGTTGACCTGAGGCGGAATTTTGTGACCAATCAGGCAATGAGTCTCGCGTCGATATTATCGGAATCCAGCCAGGCTCGACGAACCGTGGCGGGAGGTTGATAGCGATGGGCGCTATGGGGTCGGTGTTCGTTGTAGAACTGCCGCCATCGTTCGATGAGCACCTTGGCCTCGGCGCGGCTGCGGAACCATTCGCGGTTAAGCAATTCGTCACGCAGCTTACCGTTGAAGCTTTCGACGAATCCGTTTTGCCACGGACTGCCGGGCGCGATGAAGGCCGGACCGATTGCAGCGTCTCGCAGCGAGCCTATCCGAACTTTTGTGTGTGAGTGTCAACCTCGGCCGTAATTTCCCCAGAAGTGTCGAAGTAAAATTCCCCACCCTGTTCGGACGGTGATCAACCGGCGACGTGATCGAATGGGTTCCTTCGGGGGCGGCCCGGGCGCCGGCGAGCCGGTTCAGCGGGCACGGGGTTCAGGGAAGACAGACGGTTGCGCAGATGGTCCGGCAGCAGATCGGCGTGTTCTCGCAGGCGGTACGATGTGCCTTCGATCTGCACGACGATCGCGTGGTGCAGCAGCCGGTCGAGCAACGCCGCGGCCACCACGCTGTCGCCGAACACATCACCCCATTCACCGAAGCTGCGGTTGGACGTCAGGATGATCGCGCAGCGCTCGTAGCAGGCGTTGACGAGCTGGAAGAACAGATTGCCGCCGTTGGAGCCGATGGGCAGGTAGCCGATCTCGTCGACGATGAGCAGGCTGTTACGGGCAAGGAAGCGCACGCGCTGCGCCAAGTTGCCTTCCCGTTCGGCCTTGGCCATCGAGTTCACGATCTCGGCCAGCGAGCCGAAGTAGACGCTCTTGCCCGCGCGTACGGCTTCCACGCCCAGCGCAATGGACAGGTGATCTCGTACCGACTGTCAACGCATGTTCGCGGCTTCGGAGCAGGGCTCT
>NZ_JBQYLP010000135.1:450-5566 GCF_052683555.1 Burkholderia sp. BC1 | reverse complement strand
TTGGCGCCGGTCAGCGTCGTCGTCGACGGACCGTTCACGGCCAGATTGCCGGTGCCCGAGATCGTGCCGCCGAGGCCGAGATTGTTCGCACCGCCGACCGTCAGCGTCGAACCTGAACCGAGATTGATCGCATTGGTCAGCGTCGTGCCTGCGACGCTCGTGCCGAGCGTACCGCCCGCGCCGCTCGTGTTCACTGCGCCGGTGCCCAGAGCCGAGCTGTTGCCGGCCAGCAGCGTGCCGCCGCCCGTCAGGTTCGTGCCGCCCGTGTAGGTGTTGTTGCCCGTCAGCGTCTCGGTGCCCGTACCCGCCAACGTCAGGCTGCCGCCCGTGCCCGCGATCGTGCCGCCGTACGTGCCGTTGCCCGTGCCGCCCAGCGTCAGGTTGTTGCTGCCGAGGTTCACCGTCGAACCCGCAACACCCGATAGCGTGCCCGTCGTCTGCGGCGTGGTCGCGCCGCTCACGTCGAAGGTCGCGCCGGCACCAGCGAGATTCACCGGGCTGCTCGCCGACAGGCTGCCGCCCGCACCGATCGCCAGCGTGCCGCTGTTGATCGTCGTCGCGCCCGTGTAGGTGTTGGTCCCCGTCAGCGTTTCGGTGCCCGTGCCCGACATCGTCAAGCCGCCGGTGCCGCCGATCGTGCCCGCAAAATTGCCGTTGCCGGAACCCGCCAACGTCAGCGTGTTGCCGCCGAGGTTCACGCTCGTGCCCGACACGCCGGAGAGCATGCCGCTCGTCTGCGGCGTCGTCGCCGCGCTGATGTCGAGCGCCGCGCCGGTGCCGGCGAGATCGAGCGCGCTGGCCGCCGACAAACTGCCGCCCGCGCCGACCGCGAGCGTGCTGCCGCTGCCGATCGTCGTATTGCCCGTGTACGTGTTCGTGCCGGTGAGCGTCGTCGTCGACGGGCCGCTGACCGACAGACCGCCGTTCCCCGAAATCGCACCGCCGAGCCCGAGATCGTTCGCGCCGCCGACGGTCAGCGTCGCGCCTGCGCCAAGATTCACCGCATTGCCGAGCGTCGTGCCGGCGACGTTCGTGCCAAGCGAACCGCCGTTGCCGCTGACGTTCAGCGCACCCGTGCCGAGCGCACTGCCGTTGCCGGCGATAAGCCCGCCGCCGCTCAGCGTCGTGCCGCCGTCGTACGTGTTCGTGCCGGTGAGCGTCGTCGTCCCCGTGCCGGTCTGCGCGAGGCTGCCGCTGCCGGAAATCGTGCCGCTCAGGCCGAGATCGTTCGCACCGTTCAGCCCGAGCGTCGCGCCCCCGCCGAGCGTGATCGCGTTGCCGAGCGTCGTGCCGCTCACGCTCGCGCTCAGCGTGCCGTTGCCGGTCACGTCCAGCGCGCCGGTACCGAGCGCGGTGTTGCTGCCGACGCTCAGTCCGCCGCTGTTCAGCGTCGTCCCGCCGCCGTAGGTGTTCGCGCCGCCGAGCGTGGTCGTGCCGCTGCCCGACTGCACGAGGCCGCCCGCACCGGAAATGATGCCGTTCAGCCCGAAGTCGAACGCACCGCCGAGATTCAGCGCCGAACCGGCGCCGAGATCGACCGCGTTCGCGAGCAGCAGGTTGGCCGTGCTCGCGCTGAGCGTGCCGCTCGTGCCGGTGACGCTGAGCGCGCCGGTGCCGAGCGCCGTGTTGTTGCCGACCGACAGGCCGCCGGCATTCAGCGTCGTGCCGCCCGTATAGGTGTTCGCGCCGGTCAGTGCCGTCGTCCCCGTGCCGCTTTGCGCGAGACTGCCGCCGCCCGAGATGATGCCGCTCAGACCGAGGTCGTTCGTACCGTCGAGCGTGAGCGCCGAACCCGTGCCGAGGTTCACGGCGTTGCCGAGCGTCGTGCCGGCGCTGCCCGCGGCGAGCGTGCCGCCCGCGCCGCTCGTGTTCAGTGCGCCCGTGCCGAGCGCCGACGCGTTGCCGGCGACGAGCGTGCCGCCGCCCGTGAGGCTCGTGCCGCCCGTGTACGTGTTCGCGCCGTTCAGCGTTTCGGTGCCGGTGCCGGAGAGCGCGAGGCTGCCGCCCGCGCCGGCGATCGTGCCGTCGAACGTGCCGCTGCCCGTGCCGCCGAGCGTGAGGCTGTTGCCGCCGAGATTGACGGTCGCGCCGGCCACACCGGACAGCGCGCCCGTCGTCTGCGGCAGCGTCGCGCCGCTCAGGTCGAACGTCGCGCCGGCGCCGGCCAGATTCACCGTGCCGTTGGCAGCCAGGCTCCCGGCGCCGCCGATCGCCAGTGTGCCGCTGTTGATCGTCGTGCCGCCCGTATAGGTGTTCGCGCCGGTCAGCGTCTCCGTGCCGGTGCCGGACATCGCGAGCCCGCCTGCGCCGCCGATCGTGCCGCCGAACGTGCCGTTGGCGGTGCCGCCGAGCGTCAACGTATTGCCGCCGAGATTCACCGCCGAGCCAGCTGCGCCGACCAGCCCGCCCGTCGTCTGCGGCGACGTGGCCGCGCTCAGGTCGAGCGTCGCGCCCGCGCCTGCCAGATCGAACAAGCTGCCGCCGGACAGGCTGCCGCCCGCGCCGACCGCGAGCGTGCTGCCGTTGCCGATCGTCGTATTGCCGGTGTAGCTGCCCGCTCCCGTGAGCGTCGTGATCGACGGGCCGCTCACCGCGAGATTGCCGCCGCCCGAAATCGCGCCGCCCAGGCCCAGGTTGTTCGCGCCGCCGACCGTCAGCGTCGCGCCCGCGCCCAGGTTCACCGCGTTGCCGAGCACCGTGCCGCCGACGCTCGTGCCGAGCGAGCCGCCCGCGCCCGTCACGTTCAGTGCCCCTGTGCCGAGCGCCGAGCCGTTGGCCGCGATCAGCCCGCCGCCGCTCAGCGTCGTGCCGCCCGTGTACGTGTTGGCGCCGAGCAGCGTCGTGATGCCCGCGCCGGTCTGCGCAATGCCGCCGTCGCCGGCGATCGTGCCGCCGAGGCTCAGATCGGCCGCGCCGTTCAGGCCGAGCGTCGCGCCGGCACCGAGGTTCACCGCGTTGCCGAGCAAGGTGCCGGCGACGTTCGTGGCGAGCCTGCCGCCCGCACCGCTGACATTCAGCGCACCGGTGCCGAGCGCCGCGCCGTTGCCCGCGATCAGTCCGCCGCCGCTCAGCGTGGTGCCGCCCGAGAACGTGTTCGCGCCGAGCAGCGTCGTCGTGCCGGTGCCGGTTTGCGCGAGGCTGCCATTGCCGGCGATCGTGCCGCTCAGGCCGAGATCGTTCGCGCCGTTCAGCCCCAGCGTGACGCCGGCACCGAGATTGACCGCATTGCCGAGCGTCACGCCCGGCACGCTCGCACCGAGCGAAGCGGAGCCGTTGACATCGAGCGCGCCGAGGCCGAGCGCCGCGCCGCTGCCGACGATCAGGCTGCCGCCCGCCAGCGCCGTGCCGCCCGCGTACGTGTTGTTGCCGGTCAGCGCCTGCGAGCCGGTGCCGGAAAGCGTCAGGCCGCCCGCACCGCCGATATTGCCGGCGAAAACGCCGCTACCGCTGCCTGCGAGCGTCAGGTTGTTCGAACCGAGATCGATCGTCGAACCCGCGACACCGGACAGCGTGCCGATCGACTGCGGCGTGGTTGCACCGGCGATGTTGAACTGCGCGCCGGCGCCCGTCAGGTTGACGGGACTCGACGCGGCGAGGCTGCCGCCCGCGCCGATCGCGAGCGTGCCGCTGCCGATCGTGGTGCCGCCGGTAAACGTCTCGGCCGCGGTGAGCTTCGTCGTACCCGGGCCGCTCACGGACAGGCCGCCCGCGCCGGAAATGATCCCGCCCAACTCGAGATCGTTCGCACCGCCAACCGTCAGTGCCGCGCCCGCGCCGAGCTGGATCGCGTTGCCGAGCACCGTGCCGCCGACGGTCGTGCCGAGCGAGCCGCCCGCGCCCGTCACGTTCAGCGCGCCCGTGCCGAGCGCGCTGCCGTTGCCGGCCAGCAGCCCGCCGCCGCTCAAGCTCGTGCCGCCCGTGTACGTGTTCGCGCCGAGCAGCGTCGTGATGCCCGTGCCGGTCTGCGCGAGGCCGCCGTCGCCGGCAATCGTGCCGCTCAGGCCGAGATCGTTCGCGCCGGTCAACGCGAGCGTCGCGCCCGCGCCGAGGTTCACCGCGTTGCCCAGCGTCGTGCCGCTCACGCTCGCGCCGAGCGCGCCGCCGGCGCCCGCGACGTTCAGCGCGCCGCTGCCGAGCGCCGTATTGCTGCCCGCGAGCAGCGTGCCGGCGCTCAGCGTCGTGCCGCCGCCGAAGGTGTTCGCGCCGGACAGCGTCGTCGTCCCCGTGCCGCTCAGCACGAGACCGCCGCTGCCGCCGATCGCGCCGCTCAGGCCGAGGTCGTGCGCGCCGTTCAGTGTCAGCGACGCACCGTTCAGGTTGATCGCATTCGCAAGCGACGCGCCGGCTGCCAGATCCGCGCTCAGCGAACCGCCGAGGCCGCTCACGTTCAACGCGCCGCCGACGCCGAGCGCGCTGCCGCCTTCGACGATCAGGCTGCCGCCGCCGGTCAGGCTCGCGCCGCCGGTAAACGTATTCGCGCCGGACAAGGTCGTCGCGCCGGTGCCGCCGAGCGCCAGGCCGCCCGCGCCCGAGATCGCGCCGCTCAGGCCGAGATCGGCCGCGCCGTTCAGCCCGAGCGTCGCGCCCGCGCCGAGATTGACCGCATTGCCGAGCACCGTGCCGCTCGCGTTCGTCGCAAGCGAACCGCCGGCGCCGATCACGTTCAGCGCGCCCGTGCCCAATGCCGCCGCATTGCCGGCGACGAGGCCGCCGGCACCGAGCGCCGTGCCGCCGCTAAACGTGTTCGCGCCGAGCAGCGTCGTCGTGCCGGCGCCGGTTTGCGCAAGGCTGCCGCTGCCGCCGATCGCGCCGCCGAGGCTCAGGTCGGCCGAGCCGTTCAGGCCCAGCGTCGCGCCGGCGCCGAGATTGACCGCATTGCCGAGCAGCGTGCCGGCCGCATTCGTCGCGAGCGTGCCGCCGGTGCCGGCCACGTTCAACGCGCCCGTGCCCAATGCCGCCCCACTGCCGGCGACGAGCCCGCCGCCGCTCAGCGTCGTGCCGCCGCTGAATGTGTTCGCGCCGAGCAGCGTCGTCGTGCCGGCGCCCGTTTGCGCGAGGCCGCCGTTGCCGCCGATCGCGCCGCCGAGGCTCAGGTCGGCCGAGCCGTTCAGGCCCA
>NZ_JBQYLP010000135.1:0-350 GCF_052683555.1 Burkholderia sp. BC1 | reverse complement strand
GCGTCGCGCCTGCGTCGAGGTTCACGGCGTTGCCGAGCAGCGTGCCGCTCGCATTCGTCGCCAGCGAGCCGCCCGCGCCGCTGACATGCAGCGCGCCCGCGCCGAGCGCCGCGCCGTTCCCGGCGATCAGTCCGCCGCCGCTCAGCGTCGTGCCGCCCGTGAACGTGTTGACGCCGGTGAGCGTCGTCGTGCCCGTGCCGGTTTGCGCGAGACTGCCGCTGCCGCCGATTACGCCGCCGAGGCCGAGATTGGCCGAGCCGTTCAGACCGAGCGTGACGTTCGTGTCGAGATTGATCGCATTGCCGAGCACCGTGCCGCCGACGCTCGTGCCGAGCGAGCCGCCCGCGCCC
>NZ_JBQYLP010000134.1:0-5602 GCF_052683555.1 Burkholderia sp. BC1 | reverse complement strand
CTTCGAGCGACATGCCCCAGCCCGAATCGCCCGACGTCTCGCCCGGTTGATAGCCGAGTGCGTAACGCGTCGCGCCGAACGAGATCTGCTCGGACGTCGGCAGCGAGTCGGGGCTGTACTGGCCCGTCAGCGAGATCGACGTGCCGATCTGGAACGGCCATTCGTTGGTTTGCGTAAACGTCGCGCCGGTGCGGACGAACGTCAGCGAGATCGGATCGGCATACGTCGTCGTGACGCCCGAGGCCGTGCCGACCTGCGACTTCGATGCGCCGAGAATGTCGAACGCCTTCGCGACGTTGAAGCTCAGCTTGCGAACCTGCTTCGGCTGCACGCTCGTGTAGTCGAACTGCAGTTGCAGCACGCGCACCTGCGAGCGGTTGTCGAGCGTCGCACCGGTGATCCGATTCTGATAGTTGTCTTCGTTGTGCGATGCATAGGCCGACACGGTGCCGAGCAGGCTGCGCTGATTGTTCAGCAGCAGCGGATACGATGCCGACAGGCCGAGCTTCTCGTTCTTCACCGTGCGTTCGATGTACGACGGCAGGCCCGGATTGTCGGTCGGCTTGCCGCGGTACGTACTCGCGTCGAGCCGCGTGATCAGGCCGCTGCTGCCGACCGGCACCGCGCCGCTGAATGCGAAGTACGTCTGCTTGTCGCGCCCCGGCGGCGCGAGGGCGGAGATGCTCAGCTGTTCGCCGAACGACGTGAGGCCGTTCTCGGTCGCGGTGATGAGCCCCTGCACGCCCGGATGGTTGAAGTCGATGCCGGTGCTGACGTTGAACGGCTTGCGGTCGACGGCGAGCTCGAGCGTGGTCGCGCCGTCCGTCGTTTGCGGCGGCGGCACGTTCGCTTTCACGCTGACGCCCGGCAGCAGGCCGAACGTGTTCACGTAGCGTTCGAACGTCGCGCGACGCAGCGGACGATCGGCCGTGATGTGCGCGGCGATCGCGCGAATCTTCGACTCCATCGCGCCCGGCTTGCCGGTGACCTTCACGTCCGCGACGTAGCCTTCGACGACCGTCACGCGCACGACGCCGTTCTCGAACGTCTGCGCGGGAATGAATGCGAACGACAGCGCGTAGCCGCGGTCCTGGTACAGCTTCGTCACGCCGTTCGCGGTCTCGATCAGTTCGCCGATCGTGATGTCCTTGCCGACGAGCGGCGTGAAGCGACGCGAGATCTCTTCGAACGGAACGGACTTCACGCCTTCGACCTGGAACGTCGTCGGCGTCAGGTGGCGCGACAGCAGTTCCTGCAGCTGCGGTGCCTGCGGCGCGACCTGCACCGTCACGTTGGGCCCTTGTTTCGGTGCGTTGATCTGCGGGAGGGAGTCGAGCGGATTGCCCGCGACGCGCGTTTGCGCCTGTGCCGTGCCTGCTGCCGCGATCGCGAGCAGCATCATCCATGTATCGAGTCTGGATTTCATTTCTTTTCCTCGTAGGCCTTGCTTCTCGTCTTCTAATGCCGGCGCGCGATACCGTCGGTACCGCGCGCCGTGTGCCGCCTTGCCGGATGTGTTGGTACGGCCGCGTCGCGCGCTCCGGCTGCGACGACGCGACCGTCCTCCTTACTTGCCAACGCTGCCCAGCGTACCCAGCAACCCCGTGACCGGCGCGAGCAGGCCCGTCGAACTGCCCGTCGATGCCGAGCCCGTGACGCCGCCGACCAGCGACGTGACCGGTGCGAGCGGGCTCGACGTGCCGCCGGCGGACCCTGCCGCGCCGCCGACTGCGCCGGTGACAGTATTCAGCAAACCGGTGACGGGCGCGAGCGGATTCGCGCCGCCTGCGCCGCCCGTTGCGCCGCCGAGCGTGCCGGTGACGGTCGATACGAGACCGGTCACCGGTGCGAGCGGGCCGCTGCTCGTGCCGCCGGTCGCCCCGCCGAGCGCGCCCGTCAGCGAGCCGAGCGGCGTCGAACCGAGGCCGGACAGCAGGCCGCCGAGCGGGTTGGTTGCACCGGCAGCCGATCCGGTGCCGCTCTGGACCGTCGCGGTCGAGCCGCCGACGAGGCTCGTCAGCAGTCCGGGGATCGGTGCCGCGCCGTTCGGGCCGTTCGGATTCACGAGGCCGCCGGCGTTCGTCACCGTGTTGCCGACCGCGGTGACGAGCTGACCGACGTCGCCGACCAGCGGCTGGCTCGACGTGCCGGCGACCTGCGTGCCGGCCGAGCTGATCGCGCCGCCGACCTGGCCGAGCAGGCCCGACACGGGCTGGCCGAGGCCGGTCGTCGTGCCGACCTGCTGCGTGATCTGGCCGGCCGTGATCACGAGCGGCGTGACCGCGGAGCTGATCGGCTGCGTGACCTGCTGCACGGCGCCCGAGGACAGCGTCGAGCCGACCGTCGTGCCGGCCGCCGCGAGGCCGTTCGCGACCGTGTCGAGCACGGTGCCGACCGGCGTCGTGACGGGGGCGAGCGGCGACAGCGGGCCCGTGCCGAGCGCCTTCACCGTCGAGCTCACGCCCGACACCGTGTTGCTCGTCGCGCCGACGACGTTGCCGAGGCCCGCGACCGTCGTGCCGACCGGATCCTTCGTCGAGCCGATCTGGCCGAGGCCGTTGCTCAAGGCGTCGGCGGCTGCGTCGATGATCGTCCCGGTGCTCGCGACGGTGGCGCCGACACCCTTCGTCACGCCGTCGCCGAGACCGGGCACGCTCACGTTGCCGACCGTGTTGCCGAGGTCGGTCGCCGTCTGACCGACCGTCGTGACGACGCCCTTCGTGCCGCTCGACGTGCCGCTGGTGCCGCTCGTACTCGGCGTGCCGCTCGTGCTCGGGTTGTTGCCGCCGCTGCTGCTGGTCGGCGGATTGCTCACGCTGTTGCCGCCGCATGCGGCGAGCAGGCACGCGGCCGCGAAAGCGGTGAGGGGGACGCGCCACTGTTGCAGGGCGGCCGTCGTCAGGGAACGTTGTTGGGACATGGTGGGCTCCTCGCTGTCTTGTCGATGAATGGATGTCGGATTACTTGCCGCGCGCGCCGCCGAGCAGGCCGCCGATCAGCGAGGTCACCGGCGACAGCAGGTTCGACGACGAGCCCGAGTTCGTGACGGCGCCCGTGCTGCCGCTCAGCGCCGGCGCACCGGCCGTTGCGCTGCCGACCGTGCTGGTGACCGTCGAGACCGCGCCCGTCACGGGGGCAAGCGGGCTGCTGCCGCCTGCGGCGCCGCCGAGCGCGCCGGTGACGGTCGACACGAGGCCGGTCACGGGGGCGAGCGGGCTGCTGCCGCCTGCGGCACCGCCGAGCGCGCCGGTGACGGTCGAGACGAGACCGGTGACGGGGGCGAGCGGGCTGCTGCCGCCTGCGGCACCGCCGAGTGCGCCGGTGACGGTCGAGACGAGGCCGGTGACGGGTGCGAGCGGGCCGCTGCCGCCGCCCGCGGCACCGCCGAGCGTGCCCGTGACGGTCGAGACGAGGCCGGTCACGGGCGCGAGCGGGCCGCCGCTCGTGCCGCCTGCGGCGCTACCGAGCGTGCCGGTGACAGTCGAGACGAGGCCGGTGATGGGTGCGAGCGGACCGCTGCCGCCGCCTGCGGCACCGCCGAGCGTGCCCGTGACAGTCGAGACGAGACCCGTGAGCGGCGCAAGCGGGTTCGTCACGCCGCCGGTGCTGCCGGTGAGCAGGCCGCCGACGGCCTTCACGGTGTTGCCGGTCGACGAAACGGTATTGCCGAGGCCGGTCGTGACGGGGTTGCCGCCCGTCGACGCGAGCAGCGCGCCGGCCTGGTTCAGGCCGTTACCGACGGTGCCGAGCAGCGTGTTGACCGGCGCGCCGAGACCGGTGGCTGTGCCGATCGTCTGCGTCGTCTGACCGACCATCGTCGTGATCGGCGTGATGGCCGAGCTGACGGTCTGCGTCACTTGCTGGATCGGGCCCGTCGACAGCACGTTGCCGAGCGTCGTGCCGCCGTTCGATACCGCGTTGCCGACCGTCGACACGAGGCCGCCGACCGCGCCCGTGACCGGTGCGAGCGGCGACAGCGGACCGCTGCCGAGGCTCGTGACGAGATTGCCGGTTTGCGTGACAGCGCCGCCGAGCTGATTGACGACGCCGCCCGTGCTGGCGACCGTGGTGCCGACCGGATTGGCGGTCGCACCGAGCTGGCCGAGACCGTTGCCGAGACCGGTGCCGAGCGCGCTGACTGCGCCGCCGACGTTCTGTACGATGCCGCCCGCCGCCTGCGTGGTGGCCGGATTCAGGCCGGGCAGCGATTGCCCTGCGAGCACCGAGCCGGCGCCGGACAAGGTGTCGCCCAGGTTCGTGACGATGTTGCTGCCTTGTGCGAGGACCTGTCCCACTGGATTCGCGGATACGCCGGACGTGCCGCTCGTTCCGCTGGACGTTCCACTCGTCGTGCCGCTCGTCGAGCCGCTGGTGCTGCCGCTCGTCGAGCCGCTCGTGCTACCGCTGCTCGAGCCGCTGGTGCCGCTCGTGCCCGAGGTGCCGGACGAACCCGACGAACCGGACGAGCCCGACGTGCCGCCGGACGTGACGATATCGCCGCCGCCGGAGCTCGAGCCGCCGCCGAGTCCCTTGCTGATGGAACCGGAACCGCCGCATGCGGAGAGGGAGAGCATGGCTGCTACGGTGGCCGCGATCAGAGTCGCCCGGAACGTGCCATGAGGGATAACCTGAATGTCCATTTCGTCCTCGCATTAAAAGCTGTGTTGTGTTGAGTGATGCGGGGACTACTCTGCAACTGTCGTGCCAATTTGGCGGCCAAACGCGCCGGAATCGTTTTAAACCACGCAATTCCTTGTGGGAAAAGGAATTTAGGGGAGTAGAAAGATTGTTAAATCTTTTTAAGGGCACCCCGAACCCCGTGATTTCTGCGGCCGCGTAACGTAACGTCACAGCATTGGCGTTACGCGTGCGGCGTAACGCGGAACAGGAAGCGGCACGGGGTGGAGCGGGGGCCGGCAGGCCGGTCGGACTGTTTTACTGATGGATTAGGTGTGCACATCTAACCTATCGTAAGTCCTATGTGTGGGACGCGCGGAAACGCCGTACAAATACACGTGCGCCCACCGGCAATTTCCGGTCCCGATGGCCAAAAAGGGGTTGGAAATTAAAGAGAATCAGAGATAAGATTCTGGGCAGGTGTAAGGAAATGTACAGATGAGTACACGACGTTCGAGGAGGGGCTCTATCGCGAATGTTAACTTGCATCAAATGTTGAGCTATGCCCTTCGGGGCGACCTATAAAGAGAAAGCACCCGGTCATCGTCGCGGCAAGCGCGGCGGGCGACGTGGGGCAAACGGGCCAGATATGCGAGGCAGTAGAACGTATAAAAGGCCACAGTACATAGATAAAGGCACGAGGAAAGAAAATGAAAGCAATCATCAAGCGCTTCCTTAAGGAAGAAACCGGGGTGACCGCGATCGAATATGGGCTGATCGCGGGGTTGATTGCCGTGGCAATCGTCGCGGGGGTTTCGTCGATTGGCGGGAGCCTAGGCAACATGTTCACCAATCTCGGCAAGTGCATAACCAGCCCTTCGGCAACAGACGGTACGGCGAATGCTGCTTGCACTGCGCCGTGGAGTAAGGGCGCCTAAGGAAACGCTGATCAATGGACCAACTTCCGAAGTTGCAGGCGAGATGG
>NZ_JBQYLP010000133.1:0-5718 GCF_052683555.1 Burkholderia sp. BC1 | reverse complement strand
CGGCCGGGCCGTGCGCCGATCACGCGTCGCGCAGCGCGCGGCGCACGATCTTGCCGGTCGCTGTCATCGGCAGGCTGTCGACGAACGCGATCGCACGCGGATACTCGTGCGCGGCAAGCCGCGTGCGCACGTGCGCCTGCAGCGCCTGCACGAGCGCATCGTCGCCGACATGGCCGTCGTTCAGCACGACGAACGCCTTGACGATCTCGGTGCGCGTCGGATCGGGCACGCCGACGACGGCCGCGATCCGCACCGCGGGATGCGTGAGCAGGCAGTCCTCGATCGGGCCCGGGCCGATCCGGTAGCCGGCGCTCGTGATCACGTCGTCGTCGCGGCCGACGAAGCGCACGAAGCCGTCCTCGTCGATCGCGCCCGTGTCGCCGGTCAGCAGGTAGTCGCCTGCGAACTTGTCGCGCGTCGCGTCCGGGTTGCGCCAGTATTCGATGAACATCACGGGATCGGGGCGACGCACGGCGATGTGTCCGTCGACACCGGGCGGCAGCGGCGTGCCGTACGCGTCGACGATCGCGACCGTGTGACCGGGCACCGCCTTGCCGATCGCGCCGGGACGTGCCTCGAACAGCGCCGCGCACGAGGACAGCACCATGTTGCATTCGGTCTGCCCGAAGAACTCGTTGATCGTCACGCCGAGCGCGTCGCGTCCCCATTCGGTGAGCTCGGTGCCGAGCGATTCGCCGCCGCTCGCGACGGATTTCAGCGACAGCGCGTAGCGCTCGCGCGGCCGCTCGACCGTGCGCATCAGCTTCAGCGCGGTGGGCGGCAGGAAGGCGTGCGTGACGCCGTGCCGCGCCATCAGCGCGAACGCCGCATCGCCGTCGAATTTCTCGAACCGGCGCGCGAGCACCGGCACGCCGTGATGCCACGACGGCAATAGCACGTCGAGCAGCCCGCCGATCCACGCCCAGTCGGCGGGCGTCCAGAACAGCCGCGCGTCGCGCGGAAAGCATTGTTGCGACATCTCGACGCCGGGCAGATGGCCGAGCAGCACGCGATGCGCATGCAGCGCGCCTTTCGGCTTGCCGGTCGTGCCCGACGTGTAGATGATCAGCGCAGGATCGTCGGCGGCCGTGTCGGCCGGCGCGAATTCCGGCGATTCGGCCGCGAGTGCGGCGTCGTAGCGCAGCACGCCCGGCGCGTCGGCCGCGTTGGCGCCGATGCAGTAGCAGGTGTGCAGCGCCGGCAGCCGATCGCGCAGCGGCGCGATTTTCGCGTAGCCGGCCGCGTCGGTGACGAGCGCGGCCGCTTCGCTGTTCGCGAGACGGTATTCGAGTGCATCGGCGCCGAACAGCGTGAACAGCGGCACAGCGATCGCGCCGAGCTTGTAAGCGGCCAGATGCGCGACGGCCGTTTCCGGGCCCTGCGCGAGAAAGATCGCGATGCGGTCGCCGCGGCGCAGGCCCGCACGCGCGAACGCGTTCGCGAGCCGGTTAGAGGCGTTCCTCAGGTCGTCGAACGTGAAGCGCGCGACGTCGCCGTCCGCGGTTTCGTGAATCAGCGCGAGCCGGCCGCTGCCGTCCGCCCACTTGTCGCATGCGTCCACGCCGATGTTGTAGTGCGCCGGAATCGCCCATCGGAAGCGGGTAAGCAGGTCGTCGTAGCGATCGGCGGCGGGCAGCATCGCAAGTCTCCTCGGCGTGAATCGTCGAATTCGACACGTAGATTACATCGCCTTTTCACGCGCCCGAAACGACAACGGCGTCTGATGTAGGGATTATGCGAACTCGCCGGAGGGCGGCGGTCCAGTGCACGATTCGACAAACGCGCATAAGATCACGACAAAACAGTGATGTGACCATGGATTTGCTTCTGATAGCTGCGGGGTTCAGCCTGATCGGAATCGGCGCACTGGTGGCATTCGCCCGCCATGTCGATCCGCTGTCCGGCCGTTTCACCGGACGTCTGCGCAAACGCTGACTCGACTTGTCCCGATCGCGGACGGCAACGCACGCGATGCGCATTGCATCGCGTACGGGCCGGCCCGTGCTTAGCGCGCCGGCAGATAGCGCGCCGGATCGATCGAACGGCCGCCGTAGCGTAGTTCGAAATGCAGCGCGACGCGATCGCTGTCGCTATCGCCCATCTCGGCAATCGTCTGCCCCTGTGCGACCGACTGACCTTCCTTCACGAGCAGCGTGCGATTGTGCGCGTACGCGGTCAGGTAATCGGCGTTGTGCTTCAGGATGATCAGGTTGCCGTAGCCGCGCAAGCCGTTGCCCGCATATACGACGACACCCGGCGCAGCCGCCACCACTGGCGTGCCCGCGCTATTCGCGATGTCGATGCCTTTCGATTTCGCGCCGTCGAAACTGCGGATCACGTTGCCCGGCGCAGGCCAGACGAGCGAGATGCTCGTGGCCGGCTTCACGGCCGATTCCACCGGTGCGGAAGGGGCGGGACGGCTGCGGCCGGCCGTGCCGGTGCCCGTCGTCGACGCGGTCGTCGTGCCGGGCGGCGGCGCGACGCGCAGCACCTGGCCGACTTCGATCGCGTCCGGATTCGAGATCTGGTTCCAGCGGACGATGTTCTGGACGGACTGGCGGTTGGCGCGCGCGATCTTGTACAGCGTATCGCCACGCTCGACGCGGTAGAAACCGGGGCCGACCGGCGCGGAGCCGCACGCGACGAGCAGGGCGGCGCAGCCGGCCGCGATGAGTCGTTTCGTTGTTGTTCCGAACATTGAACCTCGCAAAACGCTGCCGCGCATCACGCGGCAGGCGACACAAAACGTCAGATTTTAACGGGTTCGACCCGCACGCCGCAGTTTGGGCGGGCGCTGGCGCGTTCGGCGGCCGTGCGACGCAGCGTCGCGTCAGCTCGCGCGCGGCAGCACGCGGATGCGCAGCGCAGCCGTTTCGGTCGCGCCGGGCGCGAGCATGCGCAGGCCGAAGCCGTTGTGAATCGCGTCCGGCAGGCCGAGCCACGGCTCGACGCAGTAGAAGTCGGATTCGGGCTTTTCGGTCCAGGTTGTGACGGCGTACCACGGGATCGAGCCCGGTACGTCGAGTGCGATCTCGACGATGCGGCCGCGGCCCGGCATGTCGATGCGCACGGGCGTCGACGGCGGCGTGCGGTCGAGGCAGTGGAAGCGGTCGTGGATGCGCGGATCGTCGAGCGTGTAGCGTGCGTCGCCTTGCTCGGGGGCGCTGATCGAGCCGTCGGCGAGTTGTTCGCGGCGGTGCGTCGGCGGCAGTTCGAGCGTCGTCGTGGCGCGCTCGCCGTGCGGCAGCGCGAAATAGAAGTGATGGCCGGCGTAGTACGGCAGCGGCGTGCTGCCGCGGTTGGTGGTGGTCAGCGCGACGTCGAGCGTCTGCGCATCGGCGAGCCGGTAGGTCGCGTCGAAGCGGAAATCGAACGGATAGGCGGCGCGCGACGCTGCGTCCGCTTCGAGCGTCATCGCGATCGCGGCGCCGTCGGCAGACGGCTGCGCGGCGAACGGCAGATCGCGCGCGAAGCCGTGCATCGGCAGATCGCGCACGACGCCGGCCGCATCGCGCCAGCGGCCCAGTTCGCCGTCGACGCGATGGCGGCCGAGGAACGGGAACAGCAGCGGATTGCCGCCGCGCACGCGCGCGAGCTGGCTCCAGTCGGCGGTGTCGGGCCAGAAGATGACGGGCTCGCCGTCAAGCTCCCACGACAGCAGTCGGCCGCCGAATTGCGGCGCGACGCGGACGACGGACGGACCGGCATGAAGTTCGTGAATCTCGTGTTGCTGGAAGATGGGCATGGCGAATCGGAATGAACGAATGGACGGACGCCGCGACGGCGCGTGACATTATCGGATGCTCGTGCGACCGGGAAAACCCTTCTCGGGGAAATTGCGAGTTTTTCACAAAGTCCGGTTTCTGGATAATTTCGATACACCGGTGAGATTGCCGGGTCATGACACTTCGAGGAGGCGCCATGGATCTGGCAATGGCAATGGGCATCGCACTGTTCGGCATGTTCACCGGCAGCACCGTTCTGTTTTTCTATCAGCTCGGGCGCTGATCGAGATCCGACCGAGATTTCTTTCGAATCTGAAAGGCCCGCCATGCAATTGGCGGGCCTTTTGCTTTCCATCGACTTACAAAATGCAAGCGTTTGTGTGCATCGCCGCCTTAGGCGGCCAAATGCCTTGGCGCAGTCATTATCGCTCGGCATAATCGGGGCGCGTTTTCCCGGACGCGCACTGCAGCGTCCGTCATTTCTTCCCGCTCCATCTCCACTGAAAGGACCGACGCGTGAGTCTCTGGTTTCTGGTTTTCCTGAGCGTCCTGCAAGGCGTGACCGAACTCTTCCCCGTCAGCAGTCTCGGCCATACGTTGCTCGTGCCGGCGCTGTTCGGCATGCATATCGACAAGCACGCGCCGCAATTGCTGCCGTTTCTCGTTGCGCTGCACCTGGGCACCGCGCTCGCGCTGCTCTGGTATTTCCGCGCGCGCTGGATCGCGCTGATCAGCGGGTTCTTCGCGCATCTCGGCGGGCGCAAGAACGACGACGGGCATCTGATGTGGGCGCTGATCATCGGCACGATCCCGACGGGCATCGTCGGGCTGCTGCTCGAGAAGCGCATCGAACGCGTGTTCCACGATCTGCGGATCGTTGCGATCGCACTGATCGTCAACGGCGTGCTGCTGTGGATCGGCGATCGTATCCAGCGCAGCCGCGCGCATCGGCCGCCCGAGAAGCTGACGTTCAAGCAGGCGTTTTTCGTCGGTCTCGCGCAGATCGGCGCGCTGATTCCCGGCTTTTCGCGCAGCGGCCTGACGATGATCGCCGGCAACGCGGCCGGCCTGACCGCGGAGAAGGCCGCGGAATTCTCGTTCCTGCTCGGCACGCCGATCATCTTTGCGGCGGGCGTGCTCGAATTGCCGAAGCTGTTCCATGCGCGCGCCCAGCTCGCCGACGCGCTGCTCGGCGGCGTGCTGACCGCGATTGCGGCCTATCTGAGCGTGCGATTCCTGATGCGCTATTTCCAAGGGCGCGGCCGGCTCGCGGCGTTCGGCGTGTATTGCGTGATCGCGGGGCTGTTCTGCTTCGGATGGTTCATGCTGCATGCGCAGCCGGTGTGATGCCGCGACGCCGATCGCGCTCGATATTGCGCGGTGATCGGGTATAATTTCGGGCTCGGCTTCATACCGGGCCCGTTTTGTTTCGGGGCATCGAATGGAGGGTGGCGGTCATTCGGGGCTTCGGATGGATGCGGTCCGTGTCGCGAGCCGTGTCTTTTTTCGTCGACCGCCCTTAGCTCAGTTGGATAGAGCAACGGCCTTCTAAGCCGTAGGCCGCAGGTTCGAATCCTGCAGGGCGGGCCAGAATTCTTCGCTTATTCAAGTACTTACAATCTCGCCTTAACCGCTTGGTTGGGATCGGATACGGGTCTGCCGCACTCCCGCTGTGGCGAGAGTGTGGCGGGATTCTAGCGTACGTGCAATCAGCGGGGGCTTTGACTATGGTCGTGGTGCCGTATTCCTTTAGTCCTTGCAATGTAGCTGACGCTCCCGGCGAACGCAGCGCAGCACGCCAAGTGAATGTGCTGAGAATGGCTTTGGGTGTGTGCGGCGGGTCCGCGTCTGGAGTAACGGATTTTATGTAATGGACGAACGGAAGCAGTCCTCCGCCACCAACGTGTAGTCGATGCGGTGACTGAATCGGTTACGAGCGAGTTTGTAGTGGTCAACTGATTCCGGACACTGCGTTAAGTTTTTCTTCCGCGAC
>NZ_JBQYLP010000132.1:0-5884 GCF_052683555.1 Burkholderia sp. BC1 | reverse complement strand
CGGCTACGTCTGCGATGACCGCCGAGCCGAATAAATCAGCGTTTCCCTAGTGCCATATGATAAAACGTTCACGGCAAGAAAGGGCGACGCGCTACATCGACCATAATGTCCATATCGCATTAGCGCGACCAAAGATCGCCCCTTCCTCGTGTGACGCTTATCGGCGGCCCTCCGAGGACTCGGGATAGCATTCCGCCGCCATCGGGATAGCATTCCGGGATGTCGGGATAGCCTTCCCGTTTCTCGGGATAGCGTTCCGCGACTTGTACCAGGAGCGTTGCTGGGCACGGCTTTCCCGACCGTCAGGGAGCCTCTACCTTTCTTCTACCTTTTTCTACCAGCCAAGATCTGTGGACAATGGGGTGACTCACTCGTATATCGCCGACATTTGCGGGGAGCGGCGGAGCATCGGTGCATGTAGCGCCGGGCCGCTTAACCATCGTCGGCCACGACGAACGACACCGGGTGGGGGACAACCAACATCGAATCTTGGAGGAGAGATGCAGCCGAAGATGCCACCATCCACAAAGCCAAACAGCGCCTAAGGCCGGTTTCTACGGGCTGATAATGGCGGCAAGACTTTGGCGGACCTACGCGCTTTGGCGCGCTGGGTGAAACCTCGCTCCTGCGTTCGTCCCTGCCTTTCCCGCTACCTACCGCCTCGTATGGCGCTGCACGCGGCCGGCTTTTGTGGCGACACCGATCTGCCTGCATTTGCAAAAGGTATGGCAGAGGATCTCGCGGTCCTTCGGCGACAGGCGGGCGGCGCTTGCGCCGACCTGCGTGGTTTGACCTTCGGGACTCATCCCGCCGGGCGACGATCCCCGAGCGTATCCCGTCATGCGTCGGTCTTCGGCTGATGGAACGACAGGGACGAAGCTTGGTGGCCTTCGAGCCAGCCGGTGAACCCGTTCGAGTCTGTCTTACACTGGATGACACGACCGTCCGACGAAGTGACGGTATAGGGGTGCCCGGCGAGGGGCTGTCGCGTGACGTCGTCGATGACCTGGAATCGTCCGCGCTGGGGCGTGTCGTGGCTCGCTTGCGACAGCACGCTCTTGCCACCGCCGATCGGCCCACCGGGACCGCTGGTCGGCTTCGCAGTCGTGTTGTTTTGCGAGGCGATGAGCGTGGCTCCGCACACCGTCGTATCACCATCCGAAGCGACAGGTCGACCGTCGAACGTCACGCCGAGATTCTCGACTCCGACGATCGGGTAAATCCCCCGGACTTCCGGCACGACACCTTGTCGCCGAGCAGGGCGATCGGTCGACCATAGTCTGTATTTTCAGGTGAGCTCGTGAGCACGCGGCCGCCGTGCGAGATAGTGTCGCCTTCGCGGATAAATGCGAATCCCGTATTTTTTCAAATCATCTTCGGAATGGAGCCCGCCGGAAATCTACCTCACCGCTGCCGAAACAGGCAACGTCAGTTTGCCGGTGGATCGTCCGTAAAACTTCCGCGCATCGTTGTTGAAAGTCGCCCGGCGCGGACGATCTTGCTGTGGATCTCAGTTGCTTTCCGAACGACCGTATCGTCGTTGATTCGTAAGCAGTTGCGCTCTTGATTGAGGCGCTCTTGCAGCGCCAGCAACTTGGTTATCCGATCGACATCGGGTTGGATTTTTTCTCGCTCCTCAGCAATGTCGCGCGAGGCAATCGCGATAACGTTACCAATGGTCTCCAGTGCCGTCTCGTAATTCGCCAATTGATCGTCAGTCCAGCGTCCCATGTTGTCCACTCGCTCGTCGTCGATCGATAAGCTGGCCGATGCCGATTCCAACCTCTGCACCGGTCGCCCTTGAAGGTCGGCGTGATTGCCCTCCTCGGCTTCGTTTGAAGCGTCCGGCATGGCATCCGCCGTGAGGTTAGCCAAACTGCGCGCCGGTCTGGACGTGTGTCTGATTATCACAACACCTTTTCGTTTACCGAATCATGTCTAAAAAGTGTTGTTAAGAGTAATTCGAAAACCTTCCTCGACACCGTCTTTTCTGCTTGGGGGAGAACGTCATTCCAAGCTACCTTCAAACTTCCAAGAACGACGGCGTAACTTCGGTGACAGGGTAGGGTTTGTAATACCGCCAAGTTGGCGCTATTCAACCGGCAGCGCACCAGTCGTTTCACTCCCTATGCGCAGCCTACCGTCCCTGCTCAGGGCATTGCCCCGAGACCCCGACTTCGTGAGAGAGATGGGTGTAACAGTGAGTACGAGCGAACAGCGACGAAGGACCGGCATGCTTCCGCCGATACGGTGCTACGAGGACGAGGAAGCTTTGGTCCGCGAGAGGGCACGTGATTGCGGCATGAGCGTCGGGCAGTTTGTGCTTGCCGCCGCGCTTGGCCGCCGGACACGTACCAAGATCGAAGCACACATTCTCAATGAGCTTCGCAGGCTCGGCGGCTTGCAGAAGCATCTGTTCAATGAAGGTGGTGGGATGCTGTCGAAAGAATACGCTGCCATTCTCGTTGAGCTTCGCGAGGCGATCGCACGGATTGGTGACTGAAAATGTTGGCCAAAATTCCACCTCGACGAGAGGATTTGAAATCGAGCTTTGCAGATCTGGTCGAGTACATCACCAATCGTGACGAACAGGGGCAGCATCTGGGCGATGAGCTCGACCAGATCGACCTGCAGGATCGAGTAAAGCAGCTCAAGATTCTGGCGCGCGCGAGAGAGCATCTCCGGTTGGCGGCGAACTACCTCCGACAGTCACCGCAGATTGACGGCGAGTTTCAACGGAGAGCGCTGGCACGGCGGGCCGTTCTCGGGCTCGAAAAGACGCCAACCGGGCCAGCACCTAGTCAGGCGGAAGCGGAAGCCTTGGCGGACCTTTTGTCCGGGCGACTTCTCGGTCAGGCCGAACGTCTCGTAACGCCAACAGGCGTTGCATGCGAACACAATTGCCTGTCGTTGTCGTCGGCCGCGGCTGAAATGAACGCGGTGGCAGCTCAGAATGCCCGCGTCAAGGACGCCGTGTACCACATCGTTCTGTCGTGGCCGGCGAACGAGTCACCGACCGATGCGCAGGCGTTCGAATGCGGTGCGCACGCGCTTAGCGCTGTCGGCATGGGTGATCATCAGTATGTTTTTGCCGTGCATCGCGATACTGATAACACGCACTTGCACATCGCCGTAAATCGCGTGAATCCAAACACGTTTCGGGCCGTCTATCCGGATCGCGATTACTTCAAGCTGGATCGTGCGATGCGCGAGCTCGAACTCAAATTCGGCTGGCAGCACGAGAATGGCCCATACGCGGTGTTCGAGCGCAATGGTCACGTCGTCATCGATTGGGCGAGCAAAAGCCCCAGCACGAACGGCAAACGCCCAACGCCGGCGGCCGACATGGAGCGGCATGCTGATCAGGAGAGCCTGTTCAGCTACGCCCGAGGGGAGCCGCGCAAGGCGCTGCTGTCCGCATTGAAAAACGACCAGCTCACGTGGCGGCAACTCCATAATCTTCTGGCCAAGTACGGTCTCGAACTGCGTGAGAAAGGGCAGGGTTTCGCCATTTACGACCTGAACTCTGCCGACACAACGCCGATCAAGGCCAGCGATATGCACGAGGAGCTGGGTAGAGCACGGCTGATCAAACGACTCGGCGCGTTCGAGCCGTCGGCGTCGACGACGGAGGCCGTTCTGACCTACGACAAGCATCGACCGCTTAAACGCGACCCAAAGATCCGTGAGGAGCACCGGCAAGAGCGCGCAGCGGCCCGACGTGAACTGCGTGCCCGGTACGGTCAGTACAAGGAAGCGTTCGTATATCGCCGACTAGACCCGGCAACTGTGCGGCAGCGCTTCTTGAATATCCGCGAAGCCGCTCGGCGGAAGCGCCGTGAAATCCAAGAGACCGTCGCGGACGCCGCCGCCCGGAACGTGCTGTGCAGCGTCGTCGCATTCGAGACGCTGCGGGAGCGCGATCGATTGCGGCGTGAGATCCGCAAAGAGCGTCAGGCGCTGTACGCTGATCCGACGAATCGTAGGCTGTCATATCGCGAATGGGTTGAGCAACAGGCGGCCACCGGCGACAGTGCGGCTATCGGCCAGCTACGCGGCTTCGTCTACAGTGAGAAGCGTCGCGCGCGAGAGTTAAGGCGAGCCTTGGCCAATGATGATGCGGACGGCGTTATTCACGTTGATGATGTCGATCCGGTTGCACGAAACGTCACTGATGGGCTGCACTTCCACGTCCGGCGGGACGGAGCGGTGGTCTATCGCTGGGACGATGGCCGGGACGCTTTCATTGATCTCGGCCGCCGCATCGACGTGCTCGCCAAAGGGGCCAGCGACGAGGTATCGATCACGACGGCTCTGCGATTGGCCGCGGAGAAGTACGGGGGCGCGTTCGAGCTTACCGGCAGTGAACAATTCAAGCGACGCGCGATCGACCTTATGGTCGAACATGGAATTGACGCCCGGCTTCGAGACGGCGAGCAAGAAGCGTTGCGGCGTGCCAAAGCAGCGGCCGCAGCGAAGCAAAGGCCCCGTCGTCCCGGCAAGCCCCGAAAGGGCAGTGCGTCGCCTTGAATATTGGGGGCGCCATGGACGAAGTCAGCGTTTCGGTCTATAGTAGTCTCAGGTATTACCTTTTGCTACGGAGGCCGTGTCATGGTTACGGCAACATCCATCAAGCTTGATGATGAATTGAAAGGGCGGGTTCAGCACTTGGCCGAGGCGCGCCGGCGTACCCCGCATTGGATCATGCGCGAAGCCATTGAGCAGTACGTCGAGCGCGAGGAAAAGCGCGAGGCGCTGAACCGAGACACGCTCAAGGCATGGGATGAATTTCAGGCGACTGGCCTGCACGTGACCGCTGAGGAAGTGGACAAGTGGCTCGCGAGCTGGGGAACTGACGACGAACTGCCTCCGCCAGAATGCCACAAGTAATCTTTGCGCCGGCGGCGATCGGAGACATGCAACGGCTGCGCGAATTCCTGAGGCCGAAGAATCCCGATGCCGCGAGGCGGGCCGGCGAAGCGATTAGGCGCGGCGTCCAGGCTCTCGGTGCCCACCCTCGAATGGGACGGCTCATAGAAGATCTGCCTGAACGGTATCGGGAGTGGCTTATCGATTTTGGGGATAGTGGCTATGTGGCTCGGTACCGCCTCGATGGCGATGCCGTCACGATTTTGGCCGTGCGACACCAGAAGGAAGCGGGTACTGATCATGACAGATGACGAGGCCAAGGCGCGGATCGAAGTGCTCTACGACGACGCAGCGGCCGTCTTGGCCGAGCAGGGGTTGTCGCCCCTGCAGGCTTACTGTCTGGTGCTCGAGCAGGTCTCGGTTCGGGACGAGCCGACTTTGCGGTTGCTAGCCGACACGGCGGCGCATGATCGATGGTTTCGGGGGCAGGTTCGAGAGGGGCTGGAGGAAGCCCACGATCCGAATACGAAATGGATATCTGACGATGAAGCGCAGGAAAGCTATGCCAGACAGCGACTCGAACTGCTCGCCCGGATCGGAAAAGGCAATGAATGACAACTACGTCCGCTGCGGCACACCGCTGGTCTACACCGGCGAGCTCGAATTGCGGCCCGATATTCTCGCCGAACTCGGCGAGCAGCAGTCGGATCAGAAGGCCTCACGGTCTACTGATCTACTCTAGGCGCCCCGCCCATGTGCTGGAACACGCGGGCAGGACTTCCACTACACCACCTGAACAGAGGTGATGACATGGCAACTGAATATCGTATCAGCCCGGATGCAATCCGGCTCGAGATCGCTCGCCTTCAATGGGCGAATGCACTCATGCGTGCGGCCAACAAAGCGCTGGCGAAGGGCGATAAAGCAGCCCTGAACGATATGGGATTCTCGATCGAACACGCCGACTGTCAGCGTCGGATAGATACTCCCCACTTTCGTCGAAGTAATTTTCCCC
>NZ_JBQYLP010000131.1:0-6273 GCF_052683555.1 Burkholderia sp. BC1 | reverse complement strand
CGGCTACGTCTGCGATGACCGCCGAGCCGAATAAATCAGCGTTTCCCTAATGAAACTGCCGGTTGGGGTACCGTTGAACAGCGCAGTACTGGATTACCCAACGAGGCTATCTAATGAAACTGCCGGTTGGGGTACCGTTGAACAGCGCATATGTCGAGGGTCGCGAGCCTTGCAACAAGACAGGGCACCGAGAAATCGCAGCCTGCATTACTGTGAAAGCTCCCAAAAGCGCTCGGCGGATCTGGGTCGGCTACTCGGTCGCCGAATGGACACCGCGGGTACTCGAACTCAACCAGGAGGAAGCGTATCGCAGTCGCCACATGCGCGTATTCGATGTCAAGAAATGGATGGAGAGTGGCAAGGCGCCTCATGCGCAGGCGCTGGATAGTGTTGCATCCGTCGTAGCGGAGTATGCGCCGAAATCCAAGGTCGACACCTTTGCATTCTCGCCGTACGCATTCAACTCTCGCGCGTCAACTGCGGATAGCCTGTTGCATGCAGCTACGTCATTGGGCCCTCAGCCGGGCGCCATGCTGGTCATCGACGATCCTGCGGGAATGGCGACGGAAATTGGCGCTATCGCAGCGGAACTGCACAACGAATTCATGGCCGTTGGGGAGCGGTCTCGAAAACTGAGCGTTTCCACCGCAATTTTGAGCCTTCAAAGCGCCGTGGCTGATCGCGCGGAGATCAATGCAATTGTCGAAGGCGACGAGCTGGAGCAAGACGGTCATTGGGTTCCGGACGGAGTCGGGCGCATGACCTATGTAGCCAATCCTCCTAAGCTTCCTGATACCACGGTGGCGGACTTGCGTGATGCCTCGAAGAAGTCGTGGGACAAGTATCTGAACGATTACGACGAAATTGCTCGCGGTGATTGGCACAACCAATTCAATACCGAATATGGTCAGTTTCACGATGAGATCTTGCATCCGTTGGCGATGTCTCACGTCCAGTGGATGACAAGCAATCAGATGCTGAACTATCTGGACTGCACGCATGACGACGCATCTGCCGGAGTGGGGCTCGTCTATGCCCGAACCCTCACCGCCTGTATCCAGGCTACGGAACAATTCAAGCCTTGCGCGCAGTTGTACATCCGTTGGCTTAACGGTGTGATTTCCGATGACAGGAACATCTTGCTGCGCGGCATCGTCCTGAATCTGAAGGGAAGCAGGAAAAAGTTCCTGGAAAGCCTCAAACCAGAAGTCGCGTGGAAAACGATTGGCTGGGACAACCTGATGCTGGCGTTCAACAATGCCATCGACGGAGTGGCGAAGCAGGCTCCGGAGGTGTTGGGAAAATTGCTGGCCTCGCTTGGTGGATCGATTACGCAAGTGCTGCAAAGTGCAGCGGATGGACCGGTTCGCCACGCCCTTGTTGCGTGTGGCGTCGTGAGCGGGCGAGCAGTGGTGCCAGTCGAGTTGACCGGATCGTATAAGGCATATCGCGCGTCGCTCATCCGTCAGCTTCTGAAGGCCTCCGGCGTCAAGAAGATCGGCGAGAACGCGATGCGGCGCGAAGTCTCGCTTGCTTTACGGCGCTTGCAGATTCGTGGAGAACCGATGAACGCGGTTGTCTCAACGAAATTCCTGGTGATGATCGACGAGGAGTCAATCAAACGGATGCCCAAGGGCTTGAACAAGGCGGAACAGGCGAAATGGCTCGCAAGCTCGGTTCGCTCCGCGGAGGAGATCGAGAGGCTGAATCTGTCGGCGTGGCAGGAGCGAGTCAATGTATCGCAAAAGATGGCAACCGCAGGTAAAGCGTTGCCGTTTATCGGCAACATGCTGGCGGGGCTCTTCCAGTGGGCTGCCTATCAAAAAGTATCGAAAGACCTGGCGAGCTCGATGAAGGATGACAGGCTGGAGACCCAGTTCAGGCTGGGAAGTGCCGTTATCGCGTTGGGTTCTACCGTGGCCGACTCCATTGCGAGGGCCGCCAGCAATTTGGCTGAGACGACTTTGCTGAAAGGGCGGGCTGCGGTGTTGGAGGTGGTTGGGCACGTATTTGGGTCTGTCTCGAAATTACTAGGAATCTTGGCTGCTGGGATTAATGCATTTTGGGATGGGAAAAATGCGTTCGAAGCCTATCAGCACAAGAACATTGCATTAGCCGGAGTACTCGCCATCTCTGCAATTTCGGGAGCGACTGCAGCAATCCTGGTCGCAACTGGCTATGTGCTTTGGTCGATTGTTGCAATTTTCACTTTCATTGGTTCTGGAATAATTGCCATATTTTTGCAGGATGACAATATAGATAAATGGCTAAAGCGCTGTTACTGGGGTTTCTTGGGGAAGAAACAGCGCTACCAGAATTGGGAAGAGGAGTTGAGCGACCTGGCGATCGCTACTGGAGGGTGAAATGGACTACACGGGACTGTATGCGAAGAAGTATCGTGTTAATCGGAGACTGACTGATGAGGAGCGGTCGAATCAATTTCATCAAAAAATACGTCTAGAAATTCCTCCGTTCTACAATATTTCCTTGATCGAAATGAACTCAACGTATCTTGAGTGTGTTGATCGTTGGTTTATTTATCGTGGATTTATGACGGTTGCGTGTTTGTATCTTTTTGCGGTTACGTTGAGTGTGATGGCGATGCCATTGTATATGAATGCGGAGGTGCATTTTATTCCAACTAGGTTGGATTTGGGATTTATGTTGTTCTTCCTTCCTTTTGCAATCCCGCTGTGGGTGCTGCTTTCGTGGATATTGTTTAAGGAGTCGTTTCGGCTAACGCACTTCCCAATCAGATTCAATTATAGGAATCGTATGGTGTACGTATTCAAACCAAACGGGTCGATCGTACAAGCGAAGTGGAACGACATATTTTTCACCCTCGGACGTTGCGAGCGGAGGGTTGGTCAACAGAATTGGGATATCCGCGGTCACATACTGGACAAGGATGGTGAGACGGTGCGAGAGACGTTCGCCTTGCCGGGCGACACGGCGCTCGTGGACCAATTGAAGCACACCTGGGAATTTGTCCGTCGCTATATGGAAGAAGGGCCAGCGTCGGTGTACCGTGACGTCTACTGGTGCCATGACATTGCAAAGCATCGCGAGAAGTACAAGGTTGGGCTCAGATACATGTTCTTCTCACTGAATGGTCAACCCATCTGGCAAATATTGCTTTCCCCGATTTTTTTCGTGGCGTCGCTCGGTCGATGGTTTGCGATGCGCACGAGCAAGATTCCGGTATGGCCGGCGGAAATCGAAGCCGAATGCGCGGTAGATTCCTTTGACCCGTATCTGCGTGATGCGTCGCGCAATCCCGACAAGATTCCGATGGAGCCGATGTGACGATGCAGATCAAAACCGCTCTCGACATTCGAAGCCGAAGAATGGGTTTTCCCTCACCGTTGTAACTGGGTTATGACATGGACTACACGGGACTGTATGCGAAGAAGTATCGTGTGAATAGGAGGCTGACTGGTGAGGAGCGGTTGAATCGATTTGATCAGAAGGTGAGGCAAGATATCGAGCCATTTTACAATATCTCAGTAATAAAAATGAATTCGGTGTGCCTTGAGTGCGTAGATCGATGGTTCATTTACCGCGGCTCTGCAACCGCATTGATTTTGATTTATTTTGTTTTTGCGATTTTGATGTTGACCGGGTCGTGGCTCTTTGCCTCGCCGCTGCATCTTATTCCGACCGTATCTGATTTGGGTTGGATGTTACTTATGTCTCCGGCTGCTGTCTGTACTGGTTCTTTGATGACTTGGTTTTTGCTCAAAGAGTCGTTCTCTTGGACGCATTTTCCGATCAGGTTCAATTATAGAAATAAGAAGGTGTATGTGTTTCGGCGGGACGGGACCGTTTTGATTGCAGATTGGAACAACATGTTTTTCACCCTCGGGCGTTGCGAGCGGACGGTCGGTCAACAGAATTGGGATATCCGCGGTCACGTACTGGACGAGGACGGTGAGACAGTGCGAGAAACATTCGCCTTACCGGGCGACACGATGCGCGTGGATCAATTGAAGCACTGCTGGGAATTTGTCCGTCGGTATATGGAGGAAGGGCCGGCGTCGGTGTACCGGGACGTCTACTGGTGCCACGATATTGCGGAGCGCCGTGAGAAGTACAAGGCGGGGCTCAGATACATGTTCTTCTCGCTGAATGGACAGCCTATCGGACAAATATTGCTTTCGCCGGTCTTTTTCGTGGCGTCGCTCGGCCGGTGGTTCGCGATGCGCACGAGCAAGATTCCGGTATGGCCGGCGGAAGTCGAAGCTGAATGTGCGGTGGAACCCTTCGACCCGTATCTGCGCGATGCGTCGCGCAACCCCGACAAGATCCCGATGGAGCCGATGTGATGATGCAGATCGAAACCGCTCTCGACATTCGAAGCCAAAGAACGGGCTTCCTCAGTGTTGTAACTGGATTCTGACATGGACTACACGGGACTGTATGCGAAGAAGTATCGCGTGAATCGGAGGCTGACCGATGAGGAGCGGTCGAATCAATTTCACCAGAAGGGGCGAATCGATATTTCCCCTTTCTATAATGTTTCAGTGATCAGGATGAATTCGACGTATTTGGAGTGCGTGGATCGTTGGTTCATTTATCGCGGAATAATGACTGCTTTTTGCTTGATCGGTATTGTGGTGCCGCTATATGCATTTTTTTGTGCCTATTTTGATTGACGGTGGCTATGATTTAATTGTGTTTTTGATTTTTTCTTGCGTGTCGATTCCATATTGGATATTAATGATGTGGATGTTGTGCAAAGAATCGTTTTCTTGGACGCATTTTCCGATTAGATTAAATTATAGAAATAAGAAGGTGTATGTGTTTCGGCGGGATGGAACCGTTTTGATTGCAGATTGGGAAAACATATTTTTCACCCTCGGACGTTGCGAGCGGACGGTTGGTCAACAAAATTGGGATATCCGCGGCCATATACTGGACAAGGACGGTGAGACGGTGCGAGAGACGTTCGCCTTGCCGGGCGACACGGCGCTCGTGGAGCAATTGAAACATACCTGGGAATTTGTCCGTCGGTATATGGAGGAAGGGCCAGCGTCGGTGTACCGGGACGTCTACTGGTGCCACGACATTGCAAAGCGTCGCGAGAAGTACAGGGTTGGACTCAGGTACATGTTCTTCTCGCTGAATGGACAGCCTGTCGGACAAATATTGCTTTCCCCGGTCTTTTTCGTGGCGTCGCTCGGCCGATGGTTTGCGATGCACACGAGCAAGATTCCGATATGGCCGGCCGAAATCGAAGCCGAATGCGCGGTAGATTCCTTTGACCCGTATCTGCGTGATGCGTCGCGCAACCCCGACAAGATCCCGATGGAGCCGATGTGATTGCCGCGCCAATCATCGAATAACCGACGCACCGCACTGAAATAAAGCTCTCAATAAGCAAGGACCATTTGATGTCTCTTCCCATCGCAGTCTTAGGAGACCGTACCGATCACGGCGGCCGGATCATTACCGGCTCGACCACACATACGATCGGCGGCAAGCCTGTTGCACGGCTTCACGATCTCGTCGAATGCCCTCGGTGCTATCCGGATGGCCGTCCGCACGGCGTGAACCGGATTATCGAAGCCCACCCAACGCTGACAGTAGGAGGGCGTCGTGTTGCTTTGCATGGGCACCGCACCGAGTGCGGATGCTTACTCGTCGGCAGTACTGTTGCGAGGGTTGGATGATGAGCCGCGCGAAATACCTGGCTGGCGAAAGACACGATGTAACGGTTGCCGTCGACGTTCCGACGTTCGCAGATATCGTCGATTCCGACCGAAACAGGAAGACTTACGTGATTCCACCGGGCGAAGCAGAGTCGCAGAGACTGAATGCGATCAGGCTGGCGCGGAATCCTTTGCTTGAGGCAGCGCGTCCGCTATTGAGAGCGCAGGCGGATATGCCCGACACCCTGGCAGGTCCTGCAAGTGAGCTTCTGCGCAAGATGCTGGAGCACGAGCTGCGCATCTTTCAGAAACTGTGCGAGCAGGCCAACATTCGCCGCGACCATATGATCGGCGCACGATACTGCCTCTGCACGGCGCTTGACGAGGCCGCGATGAGGACAGAGTGGGGCCGCAGTGGATCTTCCGGGTGCGAATGGGGTAACCGCAGCCTTGCGACAACATTCCATGAGGATCGCGACGGCGGTGAAAAAGTTTATCTGCTGATCGGCCGGCTGATGCAGGCGCCTGACGAGCATCGCGATCTGCTGGAGGTGATTTATCGGATCCTCAGTCTAGGGAAACGCTGATCAATGGACCAACTTCCGAAGTTGCAGGCGAGATG
>NZ_JBQYLP010000130.1:0-6290 GCF_052683555.1 Burkholderia sp. BC1 | reverse complement strand
GAACATCATTTATGTTGCTCATTGCCCCATCGATTTACGTGCTCACGCTCAGCACGGCAGACCGCATACACCTGGAAGGCTCGGCTCGACGAAGGCGGCATCGAAGCGCTACGCGCCATGGCCACGGGCCGGCCAGCGCAATTGGAGGCGAGCCAGCTCGAGGGCTTGCGCGCGGCGCTGCTGCAAGGGCCGCTCGTGCATGGTTTCGGCACCGAGCTGTGGACGCTCAAGCGCGTGCGCACGCTGATTGCGCGGCTGTACGGCGTCACCTTCAGCGAAGTGCATGTCTGGCGGCTGCTGGGTGCGTTGGGGTTCAGTTCGCAAAAGCCCGAGCGCCGGGCCATCGAGCGCAACGAGGAGGCGGTGCGGACTTGGAAGCGCAAGACGTGGCCTGCGCTCAAAAAAAGTGTGCCAGCGAGCGACGGCTGATCGTCTTCATCGACGGTCGGGCCTGTCGGAGCGTCCCACGCGGGTGCGCACCTGGGCGCCGAAGGGTTGCACGCCCGTCATCCAGTTCCACTTCAACTGGAAACACGTCTCGGCCATCGCTGGGCTCACCCGCACGAACTTCGTGTTTCGACTGCACGACGGCGCGATCAAGAGCGCGCAGATCGTGGAGTTCCTCAAGGCGCTGCGCGCGCAGCTCAAGCGCAAGTTGCTGATCGTGTGGGACGGCGCCGCCCAACACAAGAGCCGCATCGTGCGCGAGTACCTCGACGGCACGCGCGGGGCCGTACAGATGGCGCTGCTGCCAGGCTACGCTCCGGACCTCAATCCGGTCGAGTACCTGTGCATGGCTCAAGCGGCACGCGTTGGCGAACTACTGCCCCAACACCCTGGCCGAGCTCAAGCACACCGCACGGCGCAAGCTCAAGAGCGGCCAGAAGCGCAAATCGATCATTGCCGCCTGCTGGAGCAAGCCGAACTGTGGTGATGTCATTGGTTATGTAATTCTCAATAAGAACGAGATGGACTATCACACGACTCAGCAACTCGCTGCACTGCTGAGACAGTGCAGCCGCCATGAGGTCAGCGAGCCGCATCGATCGCGCTACCTGAAAGGATTCCATCAATGGGTGGACGGCAAGGCCTGTGAAGGGGTGTTCTTCGTGAGGGCTGATGATGTTGCGCGCTGGTTGCTGTTGATTGATTGGAAGAAAACCGGCAACTACTACATCGTAATTTTTCCAGAAAGCCGCCTTGGCCCGATTTGCGAGTTGCACAAGCTGCTTGCGCACGCCTCCATACCGACGCTGGAGTGGACCTATCCGCCGAGCAAGCGCGATGGTAAAAACGAGCAACGGCGAGCGTACTTTCTAGCGACGTACGGCAGCGAAACCACGACTTTGATCTTGCCGCAGACGGCAGCACAGATCGACAACTTTGTCGATGACCTGTTCGAACTGGCGGAGTATCGCCTTAAGGCCGATGCGCTCGCGGAGAACGTCCCGCCGGCGCGAGAGTGGGCGCTCGAGGGCTTCCCGGAGGGGCGTCGACTCTATCGATTGCACTCGACTCGCGAGCGCAATCCTCAATTGATTCGCGAAGCGAAAGAGATTGCCATGAGGCGCGACGGCTGTCTACGCTGCTCATGCTGTGGCTTCGACTTCAACGAGGCGTATGGCGAGATCGGTCACGGCTATATCGAGGCGCACCACACGATGCCGCTAAGCTCGCTCGAAGATGACGGCGATATCGTACGGGTCGAGGACTTGGCACTTGTCTGCGCGAATTGCCATCGCATGCTGCATCGACGCAGACCGTGGCTCGCGAGAGAGGATCTGGCGCAGCTACTTAAGGGATAGCACTGTGGCTGGGAGAGTGCGGCCGATTTTATCCACAGCAAAAATCCGGCCTGCTCGCCTTGGCCGGAGTCCGGAAGGTGCCACGTCCGACCCGTTCCTCTCGCGCCATTCCGACCGCCACACCAGCAACGCGTCGCAAAAAAGCGGTATAAACGCAAAGGTACTTGCCACCAGGGAAATGGGCTGCATGGCTGATATCTACCTGCTCGCCGGACTGACGCTTCCACAGGGCGTCGCGCATGAGTCCCTGCCCGGGACCGTGACGCTCTTCATGGCGGATTGCTGGCCAGGCATGAGCCGCACGCAGATGATTGCCCGCGCAAAACGGCGGGGTCTGCGCCTGTCGTTCCGCGCAACGGCGCCATGTCCGTCCGGCGAAACCGGCGTGTTCGAGTTGCGCTTCAACGATGGCGCAGGCGAATGCCTGATGCTGGCACGGCTACAGCGGGTCGGAGACAGGCGCGGCAAACGTCGACAAACCAGCCGGACTGACGTATCCCGACCGCCACCACGCGATCCCCGGCAGACCCGGTTGTTCTGACGCGAGGGTACCGGTTGCCGCGCAGCGCGCCGCTCGCTATGCTTCCACCCTCAACGGATCAGGAGTGACGAAGTGCGGCGCGTGACGGTCAGAAAATCATCGGTTCATGGGCGAGGCGTGTTCGCGCTACAGGCGATTCCAGCCGGCCAGCGGATCCTCGAATACCGCGGGGAGGTGACGTCGTGGCGGCGGGCCTCTGCCCGGCACCGGCGGTCCGGAATGCACGGCCACACGTTCATTTTCGGACTGGCTGACGGGCGTGTGATTGACAGACGCATCCAGCTTTTCCTTCGAAATGGTTCGCCGCAGGAAGATCCGCCGCAGGAAGATCCGTCAAGCTGTGCGCCGTCCCGTCCCGTCCCGTCCCGTCCCGTCGCGCGCAGCCGCTATCGTCATCTGTGCAAGGCCGGCGCGCCTTGCCAGCACCCCCGTCGACGGAGTAGGATTAAATCCTGTCAGCTAGGAGAGCGCCATGCGTACCACACAGCAGTTCAGCATTACCCTGCCCAACGAGATGGCCGAGCTCATCCGCACCAAGGTCGCCAGCGGCGAATATGCTTCTGAAAGCGAGGTGATCCGCGACGGGCTACGCACCCTCGCGGCCCGCGACAGGGCTATCGAGGCCTGGCTGCGTGACGAGGTGGTGCCGGCGGCCGAAGCGTTGCGCGCGGAGCCCGCGCGCGCGCTCACGCCCGAGCAGGTGCGCGCTCACCTGGCGAAGAAGCGCTCGGGCGCCGCATGAACTACCGGGTGCAGTTTGCCCCGGAAGCGCGGGACCAGCTTGAGGACATCGAACGGTTCATCAGTGAAGCGGGTTCGCCCGTCACGGCGGCCCAATACGTCGACGCCATCATTAGTTTCTGCCTGCGCCTGCAGACGTTCCCTGAGCGCGGCGTCCCGCGCGATGATCTGTTGCTTGGCCTGCGCGTGACCCACTACCGGCAGCGCGCCGTGATTGCTTACCTTGTGGATCCTGAGGTAGTGTCAATCGTTGGCGTGTTCTACGGCGGACAGGCCTGGGAACCGTCTTTCGCAGATTCGACGGAACACGACCACTGATGACGCGCCCGCACCGTGGTCACCGACGCGAGCGGTCGGCGCGCAATCGTCGAGTCAGTCGATGAGCACGACAGGAAATTGAGAAGCGCGGTCAAATGGATTAATCTCGTCAGCCTGACCAGCCAACTGTTCTGAATCCGACGGATGCAGCTCGACATTTTCAACGACAGCCGCGACGTGATGCTGCGCAATGACGTCCTGTCAGCGTTGCAGCGGTACGATGCCGCGGGCGCGCGGCGCGCGCTGCAGGCCCTTGCGAACGAGTATCCGGACGACGATGCCCTGACACATCTCGGATTGATCGTCGATGTCCTCGACGCGCGCTCGACGGTACCGCTCGACAGCCACGAGGCGGTTCTGGCTGCGCGCCATGTGCTATCTCACGAAGTCCGGCCTGCCGTATCGCGTCTGTTTCCGGCCCCGACCTCGGCCACCTGGCTCGCCCCGCTCTGGGCAGAACTGGCCGGGCGCGCCGCTGCGCTGCCTTTCCGGGCGGACCACGCGGATGCGCATGCGGCACCGCTCTTCCTGCTCGCTGCGCGGTGGGCCGAGGCGTGTGAGGCGGTATCGTGCATCGCGTCCTGGCGACGGATTCCAGCGCCGCTTTGCTGGATGGCGGAGGCACGCTACCGGCTCGATGGCCTGGACGCGGCCTGGCCATTGCTGGTGGAACTTGCGTGGCTTTCTCCATCCCGATTTGACCAGCTTTTGAGCCGGCTTGGCGACGCGTGCGTCAATACGTTGCGGCGCAACTTCGATACGTCGTTCGACGGCGCCGGCGACATTGACGATCTGGCATGGTTTCCGGCGTGGGTACTCACGGAAAAGGCCGGCCTCGCGCCGCTGTTCAAACAGGCAGAGCCTTCGCGACGCAATGCGCCCGAGCGAGCGGCGAAGGTGATGCTCCAGATACTCAGTCTGGAGCGTCAGGGCCGGCATCACGAACTGCTGGAAACCCGGCGCGAACTGCAGGCGCTCAACACGGCACTGTACGCCGCCTATATGAAGACGCGCTGAGCTGGCACCCCGCAGCATGACACGTACAACCTCTCACAAATGGGCTTTCGCCACGCGGTTCCGGCGTGGTGCCTTCGGCTGGAAATCCGCGTTGCCGATCCAGCGTCTGAAAGAAGCGCTGGCGGAGATCCGGCAGATCGCCCGTGCCGAACCTGTTCTCGCCGCGGACGGCGCGGTCGCTTTGCTCGAAAAGCTTCGGCGCGCGAGTCCGCACTGGATGAGGCACTATGTATCCCGGTGCGCGCATTCTCGCCGCACTTCGGGCAGGAAAATTTGATTGATCAGCTATGCGGGCGGCTGGCGGTTTTCGCGCTAACCGGCCACTAACCAGCCTCAAGCCGTGAAGTTCTCTCCATAAGCCTCGGCGTGCGCTGCGACGTACGCATCCACGAATTCCTGCTCGCTGTCCCAGTCTTGAGCCGAGTGCAGCGTCTCTCGGATGCCGTCGTCCATCAGATTGACGGCTGCTGCAAGGTCAACGGGCTGGCCATTGAGGATGGCGCTCCGGGCCCGTCAGCACGTCTACGATTTCATTCTTAGTGTTAGTCTTACTGTGTCATAAAAATGCTACACTTCAATCTCCTATATATAGGAGAGCTAGCAATGGTGACACTGAGCCGATTTGAACAGTATCTGGACCACCTTGCGCAGGGACTGGGACATGCGGACCGGCGTGCTGGCCTACAGGGTTACTGCGCCGGCCTGATGTTGCCGCTCTCGCGTAAGAGTGTGGAACCGATGGCCGCGGGACTCGATCCGCTGCATGTCAGCTCACGACATCAAGCGCTGCATCACTTCGTCGCGAAAGCAGACTGGTCTGACGAGGAGATGTTGCGAAGGGTCTGCCAGTGGGTGGTGCCGACGATGGATTTCTCGAGTGGCGGATTCTGGATCATTGATGACACGGGCTTTCCAAAAAAGGGCAAGCACTCGGTCGGTGTAGCACGGCAATACTGTGGCGTGCTGGGCAAGCAGGACAATTGTCAGGTCGCGGTGAGCATTTCACTGGCTAACGAGCAGGCCAGCATTCCGGTCGCTTACCGGCTGTATCTGCCTGAGCCGTGGGCTGAGGATGTGCAGCGACGCGAGAAAGCCGGCGTGCCGCCCGAGGTGAAATTTGCCACGAAGACGGAAATCGCCTTGCAACAACTGCAGACGCTGCTAGCCGAAGGTGCGCCGCGGCACTGTGTGCTGGCAGATGCGGGCTATGGCGTCGACACAACGTTTCGTCAGCGCCTGAGCGAACTCGGACTGGACTATATCGTAGGCGTGACATCGGCAGTGGTTGTCTGGCCGCCCGGAGTCGAGCCGTTGCCGCCTGAGCCCTACGGTGGCCGCGGCCGCCCGCCGGTGAGGCCGCGAGAGACAGCGCAGCGCAAGCCAATGAAGGTCAAGGATCTGGCCCATGCGCTGCCTCAGAGCGCATTCCAGACGGTATGCTGGCGCGAGGGGACTAACGCCATGCTCAGCGGACGCTTTGCCGCAGTGCGTGTGCGTCACGCCGGAGGCGACCGAGGCCGTGCCCGTTTGCATCCCGAGCAATGGCTGCTCATCGAATGGCCCGCTGACGATGTTGAACCGTTGAAATACTTTCTTTCCACGCTGCCGGCGGACATCACACTGGGCGAGCTGGTAGCCAAAGCTCACATGCGTTGGCGCATCGAGCGTGACTACCAGGATCTGAAACAGGACTTGGGGCTTGGCCACTATGAAGGCCGCGGCTGGCGTGGATTCCACCATCATGCGGTACTGAGTATCGCGGCTTATGGGTTTCTCATCGCTGAACGCATTGCTGCGGGGAACACGCCCGGCGCTAAGGAAACGCTGATCAATGAGCCTGTCGTCCGCATAACGGACGAGGCAGGTTG
>NZ_JBQYLP010000129.1:0-6356 GCF_052683555.1 Burkholderia sp. BC1 | reverse complement strand
TGGGGATCTACGCCGGAACCCCAGAAAATTCCGTCGTTCCACATTGTGAACATTAATCGGCTTATTCCAGCCGAAGAATGTTGGAGCGACGTCCGGTGAGTGACATGACGGTCTCGGTCACACGGACCATCAGGACCGTTACGCGGGGCCCAGTTCGATTACATTGTGGGACAGGTCGAGACAATCTTCGCAGTCCCGGCAAACCCAGTGCAGCATCGGCCCGACCGGATCTGGATGGTCGCTGAACGTTGTCAGCGCCGCGTCGTACTGAGCATCGGACGTGCTCGAGCGCAGTATCCGCTCGAGATTAGACTCGATGCTGTCCAGGCTGCATTCACCGATGCCGGACTTGAACACCGTCACACCGCCTGACGGGTTGACCGCGAAGAAGAAAAACGCCTTCGTGTCGACCATGTGCGACAGGATTGTCCTGGCGATGAAGTTGCTCGGATTGATCAGCGCATTGAAGATGCGGTAGCCGTAAAACTCTAAGCCGAAGTGTACGACCTCGAAGTCGTCGGTGCCGCGTATCGAGTGGCCAAAGTTGAAACCGCTGCGTGTTACGTCGTTCGGAATGTCATCCACCGGCCGCAGTGCCAGGCAAGCATAGTGCGTCTGGCCCTCGGCCACGAGTCCCATCGCAAAGCAGGGCGCGCGCTCGGCCAGCAAGGCCTCGACAAAATTCCGGTTCATGCGGAGCGTTGGCAGCATCGGGCATCCTTCATCGTGAATCAAATCAACATTTGCCGACCTGGCTGTGCGGTGCGTCGACGTCGAACATCAAAGGCTATACATCGTCGAGCTCGAACAGCGCGCGATCGGCGGGCCGCGACAGATAATCGTCCATCATCGCGCGGAAATCGGCTTCATCCCACTCGCCGCGATCGACACGCCGCAGCAACGCCTCGCCGGCCAGCATGATCTTTCGCTCGCGATCCGCGCGCGTTTGCTTGACCTGCTGGCGCTGCGCCTTAGCTGCCGCTTTGCGGGCTGTTTTCAGCTCCTGCAGCTTTTCGTCTGTCGCATCGAGACGACGTTTCAGCATGTTCATTCTGGCGTCCTGTTCGAAGAAGCGGTTTGCGCGGGAAACCGGCGCGCCGGCGTGCGCCGGTTCGTTACATTCGCGCCGTACTGTCGCGCCCAGGTGCGTACCGAGGGAGCGATATCGACTAACGTCGGCGGCATGTTCGGCAACACATCCATCGTCCAGCCACCCAGCCGCTTTGGCGCAATATACGCCGGTCGCCAGCTGCCGTCGGCCAGGATATCGATCACGAACAGCGACGTGCCGACGCTCAGTCGCCAGGTGTTGACCACGGCTGGGGGTAAAGGATTACCTGGTTGTGGCATCGTATTCCACCGTAACAGGAATAAGGGATTCCAAGCCAGAACCGCCGAAAATTCGATCACTCCAATTCGAGCCCTGCAATGAGCGCGTCCAGGTCGATTTTGTTGTCGCTTTGAAAAGTGTAGTGCCCGTTCAAAAGGATATGCCGCCAGGCTGCCGGTGATATCTGCGTAAGCCGCGCCAGCGCCTTGGCGTTGCCACTGGCCTCCCATTTCGTCAGTAGATGCGACAGAATCGCCGAGTTGTAAAAAATGATGACGTTGGCGATCAGCCGGGCGCACTGGTTGCTGATCTCGATTTCGATGTCGGTGCGGCCGGTCAATTCCTTCTTGCCGCCGACCTGGGCGATGGTCGAACGAAGCTGATGGTAAGACTCGAGGCGGTTTTGGGAGCGATGCACGTTTCGCTCGAGCTGCGGGTCGCGCAGGTAACGCAACGTGTAGATGGTACGAATGAGCTTATCGAACTCAAAAATCGCGCGACGTGTCGGGTTTTCCTGCGAGTACGTACATAGTTTGCGGATCAGCGAGCCCTGCGTGATCTCTTTGAGGCCCAGCGTGGCGACGATCTGATCGATATTTGTCTTCTCACTGGTGATGAGCTGCCGATCGATTTGTCCGATCGGCTGAATCAGGCATTTCTCGTACAGCGCCGGGTCGTCGATACAATACAATTCCTGCAACTGGTCATCGAGGTTTGTGAAGCGAGGCTCGAAGCGCAACCCGAACCAATACAGGATAGCGAAGTTGGCTTTGTTGATGCTGTGCATGTCGCCGGTGATCGCAGTCGGCACTATATCCGACGTGTTGCGATACCAGATGTCGAACACGTGATGCGCCTCGTACTCGTGCGCGCCGATTAGGTAGCCGTTCAACGGGACATGATTGCACAGCAGCGTGTAGGCGACGACGCCTTTGCCTCGTCCGAAGTATTTGCGCGAGTAACGCGCCTTCACGGTCGGTCGCTCGACGCCGAATTTCTGCCCATCGACGGCGCTGTACAGCGCATCGAGATCGAACGAGTAGTACGGGAAGATCGGCAGCGCGGCGATGGCGTTGCTGATGCAGTCGTTGGCCGCATGCAGCGTCGCCTGACGCAGATACTGCTGGTAGGTGCTATCCAGAACGTGGTACGGAATGTCGCTGGTGCGCGCCATGACATGGTTGCCATGGTTCATTGCCTGAGCGATGATAACCGCCATCAGGCTATCGGCGTCCGCTACCTTCTTCGCGTAGCGCGGCTGCAATGGCGTCAGCGCCGACAGGAACTGGCACTGGCCGTTGACGAAGCGGAACACGTCGGCAACATCGCAGAATGGCAGTTGCTCGTAGAATGCCTGCTCACGCACCTTCTGGTTCTCGGTTTTCGGTTTGCGCCAAATCAGCTTCTGCGTATCCTTGTCGTATTCCAGGTGCGTAAGCTTGCCCTGTTTCAGCTCTCGGTTGAAGGCCAGCCATTGTGCATGCAACTCGGCCGCTAACGCATCGAGTTGGGCATCGATTGGCTGCTGCAGGAACGGGATCTCCATCTGCGCCAGCGCGTCGGCCTTCTCGTTCATCGAAACAAGCTCGTCGGAGAAGTGACGATGTTGCAGACTGTCGTCGAGATAGATCTCTCCCGACTGGAAGCGCTTCCGGATCTGGCGGTACAACCAGAATTCGTAGCGATCGGCGTGCAAACCGGTCGGCTGACCATCAGCGCCGAAGATCAGCAGGTACGGTCGCAGGCGCTTCGGCAGCGTGGCCGCGGGACATTCGGCGAGCGGTCGTTGTGACAGGCGCTGCTGTTTGGCGAAGGCCCCCTTGACCCAAGCCAGCGCCGCGAGCCACGGGTTGTCTGGGGAGGTGCCGACGAAGTCGAGCTCGACGTACAAGGGGCGCAGGTGACGGCGAATACGTTTGGCTAGGCCGTCCACCGCCAACCAGTGTAGTGCCAGTTGACTCAGCGGCTTGACCGTCATGCGTTGCGCCGTGTTTTGTAGCACATCTTTGGCCATGATTTTATAGGCGCGCTGACGCACCTCGCCGAACGGCGTCGGATCGGCTACGCTGTCGTCCACATAGAGCGACAACAGGCGGCCGATCTGCGGCGTTTCCCGATGGCGTTTTACTTGCTCGGCGATGAGTGACTGTTTCGCGCCCGCGCTGCTTTCTTCCTCGAGCTGCTTCATGTGGAAGGCCATCGCATCGACCAGGTTGTCGGTGAGCTGTCGGAAGCGCACCCAGGCGTAACACAGCAGGTAGAGCTGCGCCTGATCCGCCTTCAGGTTGCGCAGGTCGTGGACGGTATAGAAGTTCGCCAGGCTTGCGTAGTACAGCACGTTCTGCTGCGAGATATCCAGCCGGGGCAGCAGCGTCCTGGCGATTTCGTGCAACGGCTGCAGCGTGCCGCGCTTTTCGCGTTCGCGGACCATCTGACGCCAGCCGAAATTCTTGGCATCCTGTTTCAGCGCCGCCAGTTTCGACAGAGTATCATCGCGCACCAGAAGTTGGTCTAGCGCGGTTTGGGTCAATTCGTCCAATACGCCGGTGAGCAGGTCGCCCAGCCGCCGACGTTCGACGGACAGGGCTTCGCTGACTAGCTCTTGCAAGGTCGTGTAGCCGGGCCGGATCATCTTGTGCTCATTGAGCCACACGATGAGCTCGGCGGCGACGAATCCCGGTGTCACGTCGCGACGTACGATCTGCGCGGCCTGCTGCATGAGTTGCGGCAGGAAGGCGGCCACCCACGGTCGATAGCCGTACAGTTCAGCGATCTGTTCGCGCTGGGCGTAGTACTCGTGCCGGGTGATCGGCTTGCGTTCGAACGGCTCGCCGTGGAAATAGCGGCTCAACACGAAATCGTAATCGTCCTCAACCTCGTCCCAATCGAAGCGGAAGAAGGCGTGCTTGGACTTGAAGTAGCCAATCTGCAAGATGCAATAGACCTGCGCGGGTATGGAGGGCCGGCTACTGGCGAGCGCCAGTTCGGATTCGGTCAATGCCAGGTATTCCAGCCGCTGCGCATCGTCGAAATCAGGCAGGCCATACAGGGCTTCCTGTTCGGCGTCGGAAAAGACGCTGAGCAGCTTATTCTTGTTGATCATCGACCATCCTCTCCACGCAACGTCAGATCCTTCAATTTTGTGATATCACGACATGGGGTACGACAGAAATATTGAACTCCCGCATTCTACAGAGATAAGCTTTATTATCTCTGTGGCATTGTTTCCATATTAAACTCGATGACATGAAAACGCGCCCCACGAGCCCGTCCGCCGCCGACATCCCGACCGACTTTCCTGATGCTGATGCACTGGCAGCGCTGCGTGCCTGGTACGAGGGCGCATCCTCGCGTGAGGCGGCACACCGGTACATGCAAGATCGGCTCAGCCACAGCCAGTCAGCCCGCGGCGTCATCGGCCAGATCCGCCGGCAACTGGCACTTTATGCCCGTAACCGACAGCGGGCAGATCTGGCCACGCTGTTCGAATGCCCGGCCCAAAAGCGTATGCATCATGCGCGCGCCACCACGCAGGCTGTCGAGCTACTGCGCATCATGCCTGCGCCAGCTCCGCAGATCGGCGACGACATTGCGCACTGGCTGCCGAATCGCGCTGCCCGCACCCTGCACGCGGCCGGCATCCGGACCCTGGCCGATCTCACGGTACGGATTCCGCGTCGCCGGCAGTGGTGGACCGTCATTCCGGGTCTCGGGCCGGCCAGTGCAAGAAGGATCGAGGCCTTCTTTGCCGCGTACCCGGCGCTCACGGAGCGGGCCCGCGCACTGATCATCGCGGATCGGCAGTCAGTCGTGACGCCTTGGGAGCAACTACGGCTACCGCACGAGATCGACGGATCCGCCGGCGCCTTCCGCGCACCGGTGTCGGCCTGCATCCTCGGCGTCGACAACGATTACGACGCTATCCAGGCATGGCTCGCGTTGCACGAATCCCCGGCCACGCAGCGGGCCTACCGCAAGGAAGCCGAACGGCTGATTCTCTGGGGCATCGTTGCTCGCGGCAAGGCGCTGTCTTCGCTGACCACCCGGGATGCCACCGACTACAGGGCGTTTCTGCGCAGACCTACACCGCGAGAACGCTGGGTCGGGCCACCGCGGCCGCGCACATCAACGGACTGGCGCCCGTTTGTCGACAACCTCTCGGCCCGTTCGATTGCGCATGCGCTTGCCGTGCTCAGCGCCATGTTCCGCTGGCTGGTCGAGCAGCGCTACGTCGTGGCCAACCCATTCTCCGGCATCAAGGTACGCGGCAGCAAGCGCGCCATGGCTCTTGAAACCTCGCACGCTTTCACCGAAGGAGAATGGATGCTGACGCGCACCATCGCCAACGGGCTCGAGTGGTCGTACGGCTGGCAGGCGCCCGCTGCGCAACGGTTGCGGTTCATGCTGGATTTCGGCTACGCAACGGGACTGCGGATCAGCGAACTGGCTGACGCCACACTGCGCAGCATCGAAGTCGACGCAGCCGGTGATCACTGGCTGCACGTGGTCGGCAAGGGCGGCAAGCCAGCCCGCGTTACCCTGACACCCCTAGCGCGCACAGCGCTGGACCGATATCTGCAGGAGCGGGGGCTTCCTGTCAGCCGTGCTCACTGGAATCCGACCACGTCCCTGATTGGCAGCCTTGACGACGCCGATGCCGGCATCAAGCCCTTGCGGCTGTGGGAAGTCATGCGCCGGTTTTTTCGGCTCGTCGCGCAGATTATCAAGAACGACCATCCGGTGCTGGCTGAAAAGCTGCATCGGGCCTCTCCGCACTGGATGCGGCACACCCATGCGACCCACGCGATCGCCAGAGGGGTTGAGCTGAGCGCCGTACGAGATAACCTGCGTCACGCGTCGATTTCGACCACGTCGATTTACTTGCATACCGACGATGTAAAGCGGGCACGGCAGTTCGGGCAGGCATTTACCGACTGAGTTACTCGCTCGGCACGTCAGGCAACAAACCGATTGACGTTCACAATGTGGAATGACGGAATTTTCTGGGGTTCCGGCGTAGAACCCC
>NZ_JBQYLP010000128.1:5404-6834 GCF_052683555.1 Burkholderia sp. BC1 | reverse complement strand
GCGACCGAGCTATCGGTCGAGCTGAGGCCCGTCGACAGAGAACCGATCGAGCTGTTAGCGGACGACAGGCCGGTCGAGGTCGACGTCGACAGCGAAGTAATCGAGCTGTTGGCCGACGAGAGACCGGTCGAAGTTGAGGTCGAGAGCGACGCGACCGAGCTATCCGTCGAGCTGAGGCCCGTCGACAGTGAGCCGATCGAGCTGTTCGCCGACGAGAGCCCGGTCGACGTTGAAGTCGACAGCGACGTGATCGAACTATTGGCCGACGAGAGCCCCGTCGAAGTCGAAGTCGACAGCGAAGTGATCGAGCTGTTGGCCGACGAGAGGCCGGTCGACGTTGAGGTCGAAAGCGAAGCGACCGAGCTATCGGTCGAGCTGAGGCTTGTCGACAAAGAACCGATCGAGCTGTTGGCCGACGACAGACCGGTCGACGTCGACGTCGAGAGCGAGGTGATGGCGCTGTTAGCCGAGGACAGACCCGTCGACGTCGAAGTCGAAAGCGAAGCGACCGAGCTATTGGTCGACGACAATCCCGTCGACAGCGACGAAATGGCGTTGCTCGACGACGACACCGTGGTCGACAGCGAATCGACGGCCGAGTTGGTCGCGAACAGTTGCGACCCGTTGATCGCATCGGTGCTGTCGGCGGTGATGCGGCCGGCCGCAACGTTGGTCACCTGACGCTCGGCGCCCTTGTCGCCGACGCTGACGACGCTGGTCGGGTTGCCGCCCGCGAACGTGTGGGTGACGCCGCCGACGCTGCCTGTCGGCGTCGGGTTCGGCGCCGCCGTCACGGAGCCGCTGCCGAGCGCGACGTCGCCGATGTTGTTCGCGACCGCGTTCTGACCGATCGCGACCGTACCGTTGGCTTTCGCGTTTGCGCTATCGCCGACCGCGACGCTGCTCGCACCGGCGGCGCTCGCCGCGACGCCCGCGGCCAGCGCGTTGACGCCCGTTGCACCGTCGTTGGTGTAGTTCGCCTTTTGCGTACCGCCGTCGTTGACGCTGTAGTAGTGCGTTTTCGCCGCTTCGATTGCGGTCGACGTGGAGGTCGACAGCGAAGCGATGCCGGTCGAGGTCGACGTGGACAGCGACGTGACCGAGCTATTGGTCGAGCTGAGGCCCGTCGACAGCGACCCGATCGAGCTGTTCGCCGACGAAAGGCCGGTCGAAGCGGAAGTCGACAGCGAAGAGATGCTGCTCGACGTTGCAGTCGACAGCGAGCCGATGGAACTATTTGCCGACGAGATGCCAGTCGATGCCGACGTGGAAAGCGACGTGACCGAGCTATTGGTCGAGCTGAGGCCCGTCGACAGCGAGCCAATCGAACTGTTCGCCGACGAGATGCCGGTCGAAGCCGAGGTGGACAGCGACGTAACGGAGCTGTTGGTCGAGCTGAGGCCCGTCGACAGCGAGCCAATCGAGCTGTT
>NZ_JBQYLP010000128.1:0-5304 GCF_052683555.1 Burkholderia sp. BC1 | reverse complement strand
AGCGACGTAACCGAGCTATTGGTCGAACTGAGACCCGTCGACAGCGACCCGATCGAGCTATTAGCCGACGAAATCCCGGTCGAAGCCGACGTCGAAAGCGACGTAACCGAGCTATTGGTCGAACTGAGACCCGTCGACAACGACCCGATCGAACTATTCGCCGACGAGATCCCCGTCGAAGTCGAAGTCGACAGCGAAGCGATGCTGCTCGACGTCGCCGTCGACAACGACCCGATCGAGCTATTCGCCGACGAAATCCCAGTGGAAGCGGAAGTCGACAGGCTCGCGATGCTCGACGTCGTCGTGCTCGCCACAGCATAGAGCTGGCTGCCGTTGATCGCATCCGTGCTGGTCGCGCTGACGAGGCCCGCGGCGACGTTCTGCACGCGGCGCTCCGCATTCGGCTGGCCGACGCTGACGACGCCGCCTGCCGCGGCCGCGCCCGCATAGTTGCCGAAGGTCTGGCCGCCGATCGTCGTGTTGCTGACCGACGTGGTGCCGCCGGACGTCGACGTCAGCGCACTGCTCGTCACCGAGCTGCTGCCGAGCGCGACCGAATTGGCGACGTTCGCGGTCGACCCGACGCCGAGCGCGATCGCGTTCGTCACCGACGCCGTCGCGTTTTGCGCGAACGCGACCGAACCCGCGCCCGACGCGGTCGAGTTCGACCCGAACGCGGTCGCGTACGAGTTCGACGCGACCGCGGCCGCACCGACGGCCACCGCGCCTGCGTTGCCGCTCGCCGTCGCGCCGTTGCCGAGTGCGAGCGCGTCTGCGCCGGTCGCCTGCGTATTGGCCGCGAAGCTGCCGACATTGCCGAGCGCGATCGCGCCCGTGCCGTTGGCCGTCGCGGAGTTGCCGATCGCGACCGAGCCGTTCGTGCCTGTCGCATTCGCCGAGCTGCCGATCGCCACCGAGCTGTTCGACGCGGTGTTGCTGTTGCCCATCGCGACGGAGCCCGTACCGCTCGCCGAGTTCGCGTTGCCGAGCGCCACCGCGCCTTGGCCGTTGGACGTGTTGTTCGCGCCGACCGCGAGCGCGCCGGTGCCGGTCGCGCTGTTCGGGTCGCCGATCGCCACTGCGCCGTCGCCGGTCGCCGTCTGACCGCGGCCGATCGCGACCGCGCCGCCGCCTGCCGTACTGCCGTTCGCCGTCGTGCCGGTCGAGCCGATCGCGACGTTGCGGCCGGTCGCACCCGACACGACACCGTCGCCTTGCGCGATGCCGTATGCGCCGTTGACGGTTGCACCGCGGCCGACCGCGATGCCCGACGTGGCTGCCGACGCGACCGACGACTGTCCGCCGATCGCGATGCCGTCCGACGCGGCCGCTTGCGCGCCCTTCGTCGCGTTGCTGCCGATCGCGACCGCGCCGGCACCCGACGCGATCGTCGAGTTCGCGTACGACAGCGGCGTCGTGCCGTTGCCGGCCGCACCGCCGATCGCCACCGAGTTCAGCGCATTCGCGGTTGCGCCGAAGCCGAGCGCGGTTGAACCGGCGCCGCTCGCGGTCGATTCGAGGCCGGCCGCGGTGCCCCACAGTGCGGCCGACGACAGGAAGCCCGTCGCGGTGCCGCCCGTGCCGGTGATCTGCGCGAACGCGCCGTAGGCGGTGGCCGCGAGGTTGTTGTTGCCGCTCGCGTTACAGCCGGCGACGGTCGAATACGTGCCGGAGCCGTCGGATGCATACGCGTTCGTGTTGCCGGTGGTCGTGCGGCCGACGGTGCCGTTGCCGCCGCTCGACGTACACGACGAGACGGTGAATTGCGAGCCGTTCGTCGTGCCGGGCACGAACGTGTTGGCGCTTGCCAGGGCGGGGAGCGCCGTCAGCACGACGGCGGCGGCGATCGCGACGGCGGACTTGTTCGGCTTACCGCGCGCGGCGTCGAGTTCGGATGCTGCGACCCAGGCGCCGAGCGCCTCGTTCCAGATCGAGCGGTATGTGCGGTTCATGTCCTGCTACCTCCAAATAAGCACGCAACACACCTGGCTCTTTTCGGTCGTCGAATATGCCGTGCGCTCGCGCCAATCTCAAAAATGACGAGCGGAGTTTATGGGAGGTCCATTTTCGAGATTGCAAAGGAGTGAAAAATTCGCTTGTTCGAAAGTTAAAAGATCGTCAATGGATCAAGTTCTGACGTTTTTGCTAGTAATGCTCCGGAAACACCTGACAAGGGGAGGTGAAAGATTGGCGAGAGGCCGGGCGACGAGGACAAGAGATAGAAAAATCAAGGGCTTGCTGTTGGAGTGAGCCGAGACTTCGGTTATCATTCTTACCATCGTGAAAGGAAAGCGAAGCCGCAAACGTTTGCGAGGCGGGTCAACCTTTCTTCAATGTAATGTCGTTGCGTTGATTTTTTTGGATAATCGAGTGCGTTGAATTTGGTGATTTAGGGTGCGTTTATCTGGATGGTTTTAATAACGGCATTCTTATAATAATTTAAAACCAAAAAGCACATTAAATCGTCGGTCGGCTATGCTGAAATACGCATGCGAGCGCCGTTCGCGCGCCGTCCGGCGGGCGTTTGCGGCGACACGCGGGTCCGTGCTGGCTTCACAAAGTTGTAAAAAAAATGCAACCGCTCGCTGCGCGGTCATCTCGTGGGATATCCGCGAATCTCTTCCAATTGGAAGATTTCGGCGAATCGCGTCGGAAAATCGCTCGCATGCGCGATGCCCGGGCGCGGGAGCCGGTATGCCGGAGCGACGCACCGGCGGCCGGGACGACGAGCAGAGGCGCTCCAGCAACGACGCCGCAACGAAATCGTCGGATGAATGTGCGCGGACGGACGGAGCGACGCGATGACGGATGGAGGGGTGGCGGCCGCGGAGCCCGAGTTTCGGGCCGCGTTCCGCACATGGAGCGGGCGCCGCCGAACCCGGCGGGCCGCGCGTAGGGTCATTTCCGCAGGAAACGCAGCGCGAAGCGCGCGAGGCGCGGCACGAACATCGGTCGCAGGAGACGCGTGTCGTAGCCCGCCATCCGGCGGTCGTTCTCGGTCAGACAAAGTTCCAGCAGTTCGCGCGGGTTCAGCGCATCGCCGACGGCGGCCGTGCCGGTCGCCGGGAAGTTCGCGTCATGCGCGACGCCGTCCGCGTCGATGCCGCGTGCGATGCCGATCCGCTCCCAGATCAGGAACGCCCACACGGCCGCGACGCGCGCGAAGAACCACGGGCGGCGCCACCACGGCATGTTGCGCCAGTACCACGCGAACCAGTTCACGAAGAACAGGATATGACGGCCTTCCTCCTGGATCACCGGCTCGAACGTCTCGACGAGTTCGGGCGGGAAGTAGCCGGAGCGCTGCGCGGAACGGAACAGGCCGAACGCGAAGAAGCTGTCGATGCATTCGCTGAAGCCCGTGACCATCCACGACCATTCGGGATCGTTCGGCGCCGGATACGGCGGCTCGGGTGCGAGCTTGATCCCGTATGCCTCGACGAGCTTCGACAGCACGACCTTGTGGCGCGCTTCCTCGCCGCCGTCCATCTCGAGCGCCTGGCGCAGCAGCGGATCGTCGACCGTCGCCGCGAACGTCGCGACGCGGATCGACGCGCGGCCTTCGGTCTGGACCGCGATGTCCCAGATCGGCAGCGACGTGAGCCGTTCGAGCTCGTTCGGCTTCAGCGGCGGCCAGTCGATCACGGCCGGCTTGTACGGGTTGTGCGTGTCGAGCAGCATGCGGCAGAACATCTGCTTGTGCGCATCGGAACCGATTTTGACCGGACCTTGCCTCTCGAAGGTCCAGTTGCGCATTGCGTGATCTGCTGCTGCGTGCTCTTCCTGCAGCGTGTCAGTCATGGCTGTTGTTATGCGATTACGGAACGAAAGATTCTCACATAGGTTCCGGTTTCGCGTATTTTTCGTACGGCCATGACGCGCGCCGCTTGACGAATGTCACGCGTGCGTGTCGACCCATAGCCGTCCCCAGCGGGACGCATAGGCGAGTGCGTGCTCTTCCTCGAAGAAGAAATCGATCGCGTCGAACGAAACGGCGTGCGACGACGGGCCGCCGCTTGCCTTCTCGATCGTCAGGTTGGCGGCGAACAGCCCGTTCGGCAGCCGGGCGGCGGCGGGGGCCACTTCGTAGCCCTTGTAGCGGATCGTGCGGTTCATGGGCCTGTGCAAAGAAGGTTCGGGCTGTCAGCGTACGAAAATCGGTCGCGCGCGTGAACCAATCTTTCGGCCAATGCTAATCATGCGCCGCGCGCGATCGTTATCGCCGCACGGCATCGGACGACCGCATCCGCGCGTGCAACGCGCACGGCGCGCGTCCGAAAACGCGCCGCCCGCGCGCGGCGAACGTCGGCCGGGCGCGGGCGGCGCAGAGAACGGGCGGTTACTGGTTCGCGATCTTCAGCACGGGCGCGAGCGCGTCGACCGATGCCGCATGCGTGGCGGCGCGATGCGACGCAAACGCAAGCGCGAATTCGGCCGCTTGCGCGCCGACGGTTTCGAGCTGCGCGACCACTTTCGGGTCCGAGCAGCTGTCCGCGCTGTCGAAGCGCGTCTCGAGCGTGTTCACGGTTGCACCGAACGGTGTCGGCCAGCCGCGCAGCGCATGGACGATCGAGCGCAGCGACGTGAGCACGGTGCCGGCCGCCTGCCAGCCGTATGCGGTGACGATCAGGCCGACCGCGCGTCCGTCGAGGTAGGGCCGCGTGTCGCCGCGCAGTTCCTCGAGCGTGTCGAGCGCGTTTTTCACGAGACCGGATACGCCGCCGTGATAGCCGGGCGTCGCGATGATGATCGCGTCGGCCTCGCGCACGGCGTCGATCAGTTCGCGCTGCGCGTCGGTCAGCGTGTTCTGTTCGGGCGCGTAGTGCGGCAGCGTATGCAGGAACGGGCCGTCGAACAGGCGCGTACGCGCGCCGGCGGCCTGCGCGCCGCGCAGCGCGAACGACAGCGCACGCTCGGTCGACGACGCGGCGCGGGTGGTGCCGCCGATGCCGACGACGAACGGCCGGCGATGTTGATCGAATGCAGTCAAGGGGCGCTCCTCTCGGGAATGGCTTGCCCGGCTAAGCACAGGCTTAAAACTGCATGGTAACGACCGCGTCGCCGCTGTGAAAACGACTTTTCGTTCTATCGATATGCCGACGCGGCGTGTGCAGTGCGGCGCAGAACGATAGCAGAAATGCTTGGTTGGGCCGGCGCGGTGCCATCGATATGATGAAACCGTCTCCTCCATGATGTCTCGACTGACATGGGTTGGCCCCGCCGCGCGGATGCAGGCGGGGCTTTTTTTTCGTCCGTCGCGCTAGGGAAACGCTGATCAATGGACCAACTTCCGAAGTTGCAGGC
>NZ_JBQYLP010000127.1:0-6821 GCF_052683555.1 Burkholderia sp. BC1 | reverse complement strand
AGATGTGTATAAGAGACAGGGGCAGCAGGATCACGCGCGGTCGTACGGGCTCACGCGGATCCGTAGTCGCACGCGGGCGCGAGCGAGCGCGCGCCGACGAAGCGTCCCAACGCCGAGCTGGTCGGCGGCGCAATCGAATTGGGATGGGGATTGGAATTTGGATCAGCCGCGCGCCGGCGTCACGGCCGGGCGCGGCGGACCGCCACGCAGCGCCTTCCATCAGACAAATGGCCTGGCGGCAATGTCCGCCTGCCGTGCGGGCCGGCGAGGCGGCGGCTTTCGGCCGGGCCGCTCAGTGGGCGCCAGGCGCGCTGGCGCCCGACGGCGCCGATGCGACGGCGGGGCTGTCGGCGGCCGGTGCGTTGACGGTCGGTGTCTGCGACGCGTCGTTGCGTGCAGTGCCGGGCGCCGCAGCAGGTGCTGCCGATGACGGCGTCGAACCGGCCGGCGTCGACGCGGCGGGCGCCGGCGCCGCCTTCGAAGAAGCGGGCGCCGTCGCAGAAGCGCCGGCCGGAGCCGACGCCGGCGCAGGCGCCGCACCGGACGGCGAGACCGAAGCAGGCGCCGAAGCCGCGCCCGGCGCTGCCGCGGGCGCTGCATGGCCGGGCGCCGACACGGGCGCCGCCGCCGACGCGGCCGCACCCATCGCCGCGGGCGCGATCACGGCCGGCGCGGTCGACACGGCCGCTGCGCCGGCCGCAGGCGCCGCGGTCGGCGTCGACAGCGGCACCGGCGCGGCAGGCGGCGTCGGCACGATCGGCGTCGTCATCTTCATCGGCTCGCCTTGCGGCGTCGGCGCCGGTTCGGGCAGCGGCGTGACGGCTTCCTTTTCGGCCGCCTTCACGGCCGCGCGGTCGCGGCGCGCGGGATCGACCTTCAGGAAATGCTCGACGAGATTGAAGAAGCGCTCGTAGAACACGCCGGCCGGAATGGTCTCGCTCGCGGTCTTCACGAGCGCGTCGTCGCTCGAGCCGATCGGCAGCGACAGCGAGCCGAACACGCTGAGCCCGACGCTGGCCGACGTATTCGACTTCTTCAGCGTGTAGCGATCCTGTACCGCGTTCACGTACGCGATGCTCGACGAGCCGTCCGCGTTCGCGTCGGCGCAGACGACGTGAAACTCGATCACGACGTGCATGTCGTTGCTCGGCTGGAAATTCTTGCTGCCGTCGACCGCGTCGTTACGCGACGACGACACGACATAGCCCTGGCTCAGCAGCGCGCGCCGCGCGGCTTCGCAGGTCGCGTCGGAATTCGCATGGAACGTGTGCGCATACGGGCTGGTCGTCGCGTCGAATTGTTCCTGCTGGTAGATCGGTTTGGGCGGCGACGAGCACGCCGCGAGCACGGCCGCGGCCGCGAGCGCGCACGAAACGGGAAACAGGCGGAATCGGTTGTGCATGGCGTCTTTCAAAAGGCTCGGCGAGATGCCGCGCGCAGGGAGCCGGCGCGGCGCGCGAAGGCCGTCGCGCAACGGCGGGGCCGGGTCGCAGGCGCGGCAATCGCGTATGGCCGGGGCGTCATTATAGTTTCGTTTGACGTCGCGCTCGTTTCAGCGGCCGGCTGCCGGACGCGCGGCGGCGAGCAGACGCGCCGTCAGCGGATGATGTTCGCCGCGCCGCGAGCGGATCGCGTGAATCTCCTCGGTCACGTCGCCGGCGCGCCCGAGCCGCCGCAGCCCGCGCAGCAGCGTCGCATCGTTCGCGCCCAGTTCGCTGAGCGGAAACACGCCGAGCCCGCGCGCCGCGAACACGGCCATTAGCGCGCTGTCCTCGAATTCGCCCACCACGCGCGGCACGATCCGCTCCGCCTCGAACCAGAGGTCGAGCCGTGCGCGCAGCGCCGAATGCGCGGTGGGCAGCAGCACCGGCAGCTCGGCGAGCGTATGCGGAAAGCGCTGGCGCGCGGCCGGCGTGACGAGCGCCGCGGGGCCATACCAGTCGACCGGCGACGCGACGAGCCGCTCGCTCGTCACGCGCAGGTTCGATCCGGACGGCGCACCCTGGCCGGCGAGCACGAGATCCAGATGGTGCAGCGCGAGTTCGGCGAGCAGCGCGTCGTGCTCGCCGTCGTGGCACAGCAGCCGCAGCGTCGGCGTGTCGAGCACCGGCGCCAGCACCGCGTGCGCGGCGAGCTTCGAGATACCGTCCGCGAGGCCCACCGCGAGCCGCACGGTCGGTCGGCTGGCCGCCGCGCGCACTTCGTCCGGAATCAGCCGGCCCATCTCGAAGATCGCTTCCGCGCGCGCATAGGCGGCCTGCCCGGCATCGGTCATCGTGACGCCGCGCCCGGCCGGGCGCAGCAACGCATGCCCGAGCGATTTCTCGAGCTCGCGCACCTGCGCGCTGATGGTCTGCACGGCCATGTCGAGCCGCTCGGCCGCGCGCGCGAAGCCGCCTTCCTTCACGACGACCCAGAAGTAGTAGAGATGGCGGAAATTCAGCATCGATCGAAACTTCGGAAAAACCGAACCAAAAATCAGATTCTCGCTGATTTTTACGAAGTGTGTCGCGCAGTATGATCGGCACTTTCCACTTTCATGGGCCCGTTTTCATGGACACCCTGCTGACGCTTGCCGCCGATCCTGCCGTCTGGGCAGCGCTTCTGACGCTCGTCGTGATGGAGATCGTGCTCGGCATCGACAACCTGATCTTCATTTCGATTCTCAGCAACAAGCTGCCGGAGGCGCAGCGCGCACGCACGCAGCGGCTCGGGATCGGCCTTGCGCTCGTGATGCGGCTCGCACTGCTCGGCACCGTCGCGTGGATCGCGCGGCTGACCGAACCGGTATTCACGCTCTTCGATCACGCGTTTTCGTGGCGCGACATGATTCTGCTGTCGGGCGGCCTGTTCCTCGTATGGAAGGCGACGACCGAGATCCACCACCACGTGTCGCACGACGGCGGCGAGGCGCACGCGTCGGGCGGCGCGGCCGGCCTGACGATGTGGGCGGCGGTCGGGCAGATCCTGATGCTCGACATCGTGTTCTCGATCGACAGCATCGTGACCGCGATCGGCATGACCGAGCACGTGCCGATCATGTTCATCGCCGTGATTGCCGCGGTGACCGTGATGCTATTCGCCGCGCAGCCGCTCGCGCGCTTCATCGACCGCAACCCGACCATCGTGATGCTCGCGCTGTCGTTCCTCGTCGTGATCGGGATGACGCTGATCGCCGAAGGGTTCGGCTCGCACGTGCCGAAGGGCTACATCTACGCGGCGATGGCGTTTTCCGCCTTCGTCGAAGGGATGAACATGCTCGCGCGCCGCGCGAAGGCGAAGCGCGCAGCACGTGCCGAAGCGCATGTCGAAGGCCGCTGAGCGTGGCGTGCCGCTACGGCGGCACGCGTCGCGCGGCGGGCCGTTCACCGTTGCCAAGGAGGCACGACGATGAAATGTCCGGTCTGCAAACCCCCGATCTGCTGATGGCCGAGCGCCAGTCGATCGAGATCGATTACTGTCCCGATTGCCGCGTGTGGCTCGATCGCGGCGAGCTCGACAAGCTGATCGCGCGCGATAGCGGCGACGCGCCGCCGCCGCGGCACGAGGCGCGCGATGATCGCCGCGACGACGGCCGCTACGACGGCCGCTACGACGGCCGCGCGTACGACGATCGGCGCCGGCATGACGATCGCCGTCGCCGCAAGTCGGTGTTCGATCTGTTCGATTTCGACTGACGGTTGCGTACGCGAATCTCGCGGCCGACAAAAAGCCCCGCCGAAGATGAACTCCGGCGGGGCTTTCTTCTTGTGCGCCGCGACGCGGCGCGCGATCGCTTACGCGTCGCCGGCGATCACGTCGATCCGGCGCGGCCGCGCTTCTTCGCGGCGCGGAATCGTCAACGTCAGCACGCCGTCGCGCAGGCTCGCGTCGATCTTCGACGTGTCGAGATCGGGGCTCAGCACGAAGCTGCGCGCAAAGCGCGGCGCGCGCACTTCGACGTGCCGCACGCGCAGCTCGGCCGGCGTATCGATGCGTGCTTCGGCCTCGATCGTCAGCGTGTTGTCGTGCACCTTCACGTCGAGGTTCTCGCGCGGCACGCCGGGCAGGTCGGCCCAGAGCGTCACACGCTGGCTGTCTTCGGCGATGTCGACGGCCGGTACGACGGCCGGCCGGCGTCCGGCCGCTTCGGCGGCCGCCGTCGGCGTGGTGTCCGGATCGCGTTCGGTGAGGGTCTGATTCGTGTTCATCGCAGGGTCCTCCGGATTACTGAACAGTGATCGCACGCGGCTTCGAGGCTTCGCGGCGACCGACGCGGATCAGCAGGCAGCCGTTTTCGTAGCGCGCGGTGACGTTGTCGGGATCGGCGTTCTGCGGCAGCTCGACGACGCGCCGGAACGTGCCGTGAAAGCGCTCCTGCGCATAGGTGCGCACGTCGTCGCCTTCGCCGCGCGGAGCGGGCTTGCGCTCGCCGCTGATCGTCAGCAGTTCCTTGTCGATCGACACGTCGAAATCGCCGGCCGCCATGCCGGGCGCGAACGCGACGATCTCGATCGCATCGTCGGTTGCACCGATGTTCAGCGCGGGAAAGACGTTCGGCCGCACCGCGCGGATCGCGGACGGAAGCTCGCCGAACAGGCTCGCCATCTGCCGCTGCATGCGCGCGAATTCGTCGAACAGGTCGTTGCCGAAATGGATACCGCTCATGATGGTCCTCCGGAACTCGATTGCTCCATACGCGGGAGACGCAGCGGTGCGGCGTCGGCCGCGACCGGCTTCTTCCGCCGGGTCGAAACGGGCAGCGCGCGGGGCGCGGCTGCGGTGTAACGCGTAATTAGTGGCCGCGCGGCGCATTTCAAGGGCGGCGCGCGCGCGACCGTTTCGATGCGACAATCGCCTCGCCATCAACGAATCATGGAGACGGGACGCACATGGACATTCAACGCATCGCGATCGTCGGCACCGGCGTGATCGGCGCGAGCTGGACGGCTTTCTATCTGGCGAAGGGCTTCGACGTCGTCGCGACGGATCCCGCGCCGCAGGCCGACGCGCGGCTGCGCGAATCGCTGGCCGCGTTTCTCGGCGACGACGCCGACGCGGCGTGCGCACGGCTCACGTTCGACGCCGATCTCGTGCGCGCGCTCGACGGCGTCGATTTCGTGCAGGAAAACGGCCCCGAGCGGCTCGACCTCAAGCGCGCGCTGTACCGGCAGATGGACGACGTGCTGCCCGCGCACGTGCCGATCGCGTCGAGCTCGTCGGGACTCAAGATGTCGGATATCCAGACCGCGTGCGAGCAGCATCCGGAACGCTGCCTGATCGCGCATCCGTTCAATCCGCCGCACCTGATTCCGCTCGTCGAGCTGGTCGGCGGCGAGGCGACCGACGCGGCCGTGATCGAACGCGCGAAGGCGTTCTACGATGCGCTCGGCAAGGTCACGATCGTGCTGAACAAGGAGATGGCCGGGCACGTCGCGAACCGGCTCGCGGCGGCGCTGTTTCGCGAGGTGTATCACCTCGTCGGCGAAGGCGTGGTGAGCGTCGCCGATGCGGACAAGGCCGTCGCGTGGGGCCCCGGGCTGCGCTGGGCGCTGATGGGGCAGTGCCTGACCTATCACCTCGGCGGCGGCGCGGGCGGGATCGCGCATTTTCTCGAGCATCTGTCGGGGCCGATGACGAGCTGGTGGAACGACCTCGGCACGCCGTCGTTCGATCCGGACGTCGATCGCAAGCTGATCGACGCGTTGCGCACGATACAGGGCGACCGCTCGATGCAGGCGCTGGCTGCCGAGCGCGACCGGCTGCTCGTCGAGCTGATCGACGCGCGGCGCCGCAGTTTCCTGCCGTAACGGCGAAGCGGCGCGCGCGGCGCGTCGTTGCCGATCGCACGACGGCCGCCGTGCGACGGCCGCGATGCGACGCCGCCCGCTACAACTGCGCGGCGGCCGCGATCAGCGTCGCTTCCAGCGCGAGCGTCGAGCGCGACGCGGCCGCCGGCCGGTCGATCACGTATTCGAGCTCGCCGAGTTCCGGCAGCCCCGCATCGAGCCGCGCGAGCCCGGCGGGAATCACGTAGCCGGCGAACGCGCTGACGCCGAGCCCCGCGCTCGCGGCCGCGCGCAACACCGCGATGCTGCTGCTGACGACCGCGATCCGGTACGGCCGCCCGACCGCTTCGAGCGATTCGAGCACGCGGCGGCGCGACACGCTCGGCTCCGGATGCAGCGCGAGCGGCAGCACGGTCTCGTGGCCCGTGATCCGCGAATCGGGGCCCGTGCACCAGTACAGCGGCTCGCTGCGGATCACGCGGCCGCGCCGGCTGCCCGCGATCCGCTTCGCGAACACGAGATCGTGCCGGCCTTCGTCGAGCGCGTCGAACAGGTCGCCGGAGAGCCCCGTCGCGATCGCGAGCTCGACGTCCGGGTTGCGCTGCACGAAACTCGCGAGCGCGGCCGTCAGATGCGCGGACGCGAAATCCTCCGACATCGCGAGCCGCACCTTGCCCGACAGCGGCGGCCCGCACACCGAGGTAACGGCCTCGTCCATCAGCTCGAGAATCCGCACCGCGTAGCGCAGCAGCGCATCGCCATGCTGCGACAGGCGCACGTTGCGCGTATCGCGCTCGAACAGCGGCCGGTCGAGCAGCTCCTCCAGGCGGCGGATGTGCTGGCTCACGGTCGACTGCGACAGGCTCACGCGCTCGGACGCGGCGGTGAAGCTGCCGGACTGCGCGACGGCGACGAAGCTGCGCAGCAGCTCGGGCGGTAACGGACGCATTGCTAAATCCACTGAATCGGTTTCGACAACTTCATAAATGGCCGGATTTTGCGGCGCTAGGGAAACGCTGATTTATTCGGCTCGGCGGTCATCGCAGACGTAGC
>NZ_JBQYLP010000126.1:0-7443 GCF_052683555.1 Burkholderia sp. BC1 | reverse complement strand
TGCCTCGTCCGTTATGCGGACGACAGGCTCATTGATCAGCGTTTCCCTAGGTGCGCAAGTCCACACTGCGACCGGCGCAGCAGATGCACTCAACTGTCTTGAGGCCGGCTCGTTCGACATTCTTATAACCGACCTTGCCATGCCGGGCGCGGACGGTCACACGCTGCTGCGCCGCATCCGGCAGCAAGAAGGGAACCGGCGACGCATCTACGCTCTAGCGCTCACAGGCCTCGCTTCGATTCAAGATCGAGACGCAGCGAACGCGGCCGGGTTTGACGATCACCTGCCGAAACCAATGAATCTTCAGCTGCTACTGGCGAAATTGTCGCTCGGGCGTGGTCGATAATGGGCAACAACGCAGCGATTGCGCGTAGCACCCATGCCGTCAATTGTGTCAGCATCGACCTGCCGCCTAACGAGATCCGTCAACACCTTTGGCCAACGCCCCGCGTCTCGCTATCTCGGGTACAGAACCGCGTTTAGAGATCTGCCGAAGAGTACGTAGCCGTCGCCCAAACGCCCAGTCGCAGGGCGATGCCAACATCGCTGACGACTGAAAGCCGTCGGACACAGGTGCCCGTGACGTTCTCACAACGCCGCATTTTTTCCGGCGTACGTGGTTTAAATCAAAAAACGTACTGTCGGAATTCTGCGTCCCATCGGACCGCATTGTGCGTCGGAATTGGACTAGCCTCACATAGGATCGCGGAGCATACAGCCGACTGACGGGAAAATAGTTCGCAGACTTCAAGCCCCGCGAGTCGAGCCCGGTTTGGACGCTTTGGCGTGAGCCTACGCTTTGCTAGCATGGAAAAATATCGGTGCCACTTCTTCTATTATCATCGCCCCAGCATTAAGTGGCCGGGGGCGGCAAAACGGCACGAATACGCTCGAGCCGATCTGGATTTCTCGCCCACTGAGAACACAGCGCCCACGTTTATTCGCCACCCGCAATTTCCAGGTTTGCTCGAGGTAGACACATTTTTGTGCGTCGCTCCACGAGACCAACAGTGTTCCTTGAGACGGCCTGTCAACGATCTTTACTACGCGCATTACGTCGTACGTAACTGATCCTTTTGTATTGAACTGCTCGGTCGCACCAAGATTCTTGCCTACTATTTGACCTATTGGCGTAAAACGGTCCACGTCGTTAGGTCTGTCAAGCGTCGCGACGATCTTCGCCCAAGCGTCACGCTTTTGGCAGACATATCCCATGTTCCGTGCTCCTCTCGGCTCTAGAATAAAAATACCACAACTTTTCTATAATAGAAACGAAGAACGCCCCGCTTTTTTTGAGCTGTCGGGTGTCACGACATGGACACACCGAGCAGCGCGCCGACACCATACGTGAAGCCGGCAGCGACGCAACCAATCACGATCTGGCGGGTTACAGAAAACCACGAAGAGCGGCCGTTGAACAACGATGTCACTACGCCGATCACGGCCAAGCAAAGCACGCTGAGTGAAACACTGATTCCGATACCCACCACTCCGCGAGCCCAGAAAAACGGGACAGCAGGAAATATCGCTCCGAGAGCAAACAAACCGAACGACGTGCCAGCGGCACGCCAGGGATTTCCGCCCAGCTCCTCCGGGTCGAGGCCCAGCTCTTCTCGTGTGAGCGTATCGAGCGCCTTGTCACGATTGCGCATCATTTCCTCGGCCACCCGACGCGCATCATCTCTATCGAGCCCCTTTGCCTGATAGATAAGCGCGAGTTCCCGCAATTCCGCCTTTGGCGTTCTCTGGAGTTCTTCGTTTTCCCGCGCAATCTGGGTTTGCGCGAGCTCGTACGCGTTCGTGACCGACAACCATTCTCCAAGTGCCATTGAAGATGCACCTGCAATGAGTCCAGCCAGTCCCGTCAGAAGGATTGTCTTGTTGGAGGCACCCGCTCCGGCAATGCCCATGATGAGGCAAAAATTCGACACGAGGCCGTCGTTGGCACCTAGGACCGCCGCTCGCAAATCGTTACCTGACGCGCCGCGATGCCATGACTCCGCGCGCGCGATATCGGAGCCCTTCACGCCACCAGAAGGGTTGCTCCGCGCGACGGCGGCAACCACCGCCGCATGTGTGGATTCGTCAGCGGACAGTGCCCCCGCATCGGTCTGCCTGGCATATTTGTCGCGGTCGGCGAACTCCGAGGCGGCGAGCGCCGGCAGTACAAAGCGCGGACCGAAGCTGCGTATAAGCATACGCAATGCCCTGGTTTTGAATGTCGGCCTCGTGGTCGCTACATCGACACCCCGGTGCTGTAGCTTGGCGCGCCATATTTCCGCGTGTTCATGTTCGGCCTCGGCCAATTGCATAAATACGTCGCGGCGCAATGGGTCTGGTTCCGCGGCGGCAAGCGCTTCATATAGCGCGGCTCCGTCCATCTCGTCCCGCAGGTTGGTTCGAAGCCTATTGATGTCTGATTTGTTGGACGATCGCATGGCTGAACGCGCTCCACAGAGTGATTGGACAATAGCAGGACAATGCTCAATGACGGAATGACGTGAATTCCGGAATACTTGTCCCGATCATATTAACCTCCTCGGCTACCGTAAATTAAGGCCCGAAGATGTCCACGCAAGGGGGCGGTCCACAATCTGTATCCGAGATCGCTCCCGCGGGAGCGATCTCCGTCGATCTCTTTGCGTCAAATCAATCGTATCCCGTAAGCGACGTGCACAATCATCCGTGCATTCACGCAGGGAGGCTATGAACTGGTACTACACGGTCGAGAAGGAATTAGCGCGTGTGAGAAATGCGATTCAAGTTCTCGATCTAGGGCGAGGGCAGTTCCCGCCAGGATTAGAAGTCTGCGAGCCAAGGTATGGGGGCAAAAGGATCTCAACCTGTGATCGGTTTGTTGTAGTTGCAACGAATACTTGAGCAGCGTTGTTCATGGAGCTCTTACCCTCAGTCGGCCTCAGCAGGCGAAATTCCTGACAGGTGTCGGCGTGCCTGAATGTGCGCATCCGCCGAGGAAGAGTTGATAATTTGATTGCCAGACATCGTGACCACTGCTCGTCAAAGTTTGGCCCCATTTCCCGCCGCACTTTGATCGACAATCGATCATTTCGAGTTTCTCCCACCCAGTTTTTCCACCCACCCGAAGGACTAGAGATGAAATCCTTGAAAACCTACGTTGCCGCAGCGACCGCCATCAGTGCCATTGCTGCGATCGTGCCTGTTGTTCAGGCACAAGAGACGACCGCGGCACCTTCAGCAACAGCTCCCTCTCGTTCGGCTATTAGAGCAGCAAATAAGGATTTGGCGAAACGAGTTCAGAAGACGTTGTACAAACAAAAGGGCTTGGAGTCCACTGATGTTCATGCCGTCGCTCGTAGCGGCAAGATTACGCTAGTAGGAATGGCTCCGGACCAAGCGCAGATCGATCTCGCAGGGAAAGTTGCCGAGAGTGTTCCTGGCGTTACGTCGGTCAAAAACAATTTGACCGTGGACGAAAAAGGACGTTAATGGTTGAGTCCAACCGCATCCTTTGACTGCATTGGCGCGCCCTGACAACACGAATGCTATGTTCTCAACGGCGACGCCATTGCCTGGGGAATTCCGCCGCCAATGCCGCCAGCGGCGCCGAAACCTGCTCGACATGTCCAGAGACTCTTGCGATCCGATCAGCGAGGCGCCACACGCCGTCTTGTCGCCTTCTGTCGCAACCGGGCGGCCATCGAAGGTCATGCTTTTCACCTTGACGTCGACGATGAGATAGACGCCGCCGCATTTCGGACAACGACATGACGCGCGGATTGGTGGCGCCCTGTGCCGCGGCGCTCATTGACAGCTCGTAAAGCTCGATGCTTCGCAGAATGTCGCGCTCGAGCGCGGTCACGAGCTGGCGTGCGTGTCTCACTTCGCCATCGTAGGCGTCTTCGCGAGCTTCGAGCAGCATCGCGGCAAAAAACAAGCATGTGCACAGCCACAGCAACCCTGTGCAACCGATGACCCCAAGGGGCGTCAGAACCATGGACGCCGCCGCCCGTAAGCTGCGGGTTGCGAACTTCAAATATCGGGACATCGATTTCTTTTTGATCTGCCAAGTGGAGCGGAAACGGGCGAAAATTTAACGGCCGCGCCGCATCATAGCAAACACTGCGTCAGGATTGATTCGAGTCAAACACAAGCGAGAATATTCATTGACGCGCGCGATGATTTGACGCATCCGATCTCATTGCTTTTTGCCGCGCAGGACGGGCCTCCGCCGGTGTCGCAGTGGACCGGCCAGCCTTTCGTGGAGTAATCGTCCGATTCGTGCAAAATCTGGTGGTCAGTCGCCGCAGCCCCTTATCCCACAAGGCTCCGCGCCCCTGCGACATCTTTTCAACACGCGATTTTGCAAACATTTGAACAGAAATGCATGTCTGATCAAAAGCGCCAGAATATGCACGAAAGGTACGAATACCCATTTCCCGATCGCCCCCAAACCGTCCCGACCGGGGCGCGACGAACCGGCATGGGCCCTTGCCAAGGCGAGCGCGGCTTTTTAGTATCCGGAAAGCAGGCGTCGGGGCCCGGCGCACCAAAAATGCAGCGAGGCGACCGATGCACCGGCGAACAACAGCCCCCTACCTGATCGTGGCAATCGGCGTCGTGATCGCCTGCGCGCTGATGGGCCTATGCGTGTTGCAGTTGTTCCAAAGCCGCCACGACGCGCTGGAGCGCGCCAGCGAAAGCGCGCGCAATCTCGGTCTGATGGCCGAGCGCGACATCGAACGCAACTTCGAGCTGTACGACCTGTCGCTGCAGGCGCTTGCCCACGGGCTGCAGCGGCCCGATGTGATGGCCGCGGCGCCCGCGCTGCGGCGTGCCGTGCTATTCGATCACGCGATGAGTGCCGCCTTTATCGGTTCGCAGCTGGTGCTCGATGCCGACGGCAACATCGTCCTGGACTCGGCCCACGATGTGCCGCGCCAGGGCAATTTCGCGGACCGTAAGTACTTCACGGTCCATCGCGATAATGCTGACGTAGGACTGTATATCAGCGATCCGTTCATCTCACGGCTGAGTGCCGGCACGCCCAGCATGGCGCTGTCGCGGCGTATCTCGAATCCGGATGGCTCGTTTGCCGGCATCGCGCTGATTGGCCTCAACCTCGAATACTTCCACCACTTGTTTGCCGGCCTGTCGCTCGGGCAGCACGGTTCGATCTCGCTGATCGGAACGGACGGCATCATGGTGATGCGTCAGCCCTTCACGGACGGCATCGTCGGCCGCGACATCAGCCAAGCGTCGACATTCCGACGGTTCATGTCCGCTCGGGAGGGCGTGTTTTCAGAGACCGCGTCGATCGACGGCGTGCGCCGGCTCTACTACTTCAAACACCTACCGGAGCTGCCGCTGATCATCATGGTGGCGGAGGCTGAACAGGACATCTATGCGGCGTGGTGGCAGCGCGCCGCGGCAATCGGTGCGCTGGTGGGCACGTTCGGTGCGGCGTTCATTGTGCTGTCCATGGTCCTCAGCAAGCAACTGCGCCGCCGAATGCGCGCGGAATCGGAATTGGTACTGCTCGCCCGCACAGACGGGCTGACGGGCTTGAATAACCGCCGCAGCTTCGGCGAAGTGCTGGAGCGCGAATGGCGCCGCGCGCAGCGCGCGCACTCCGTGTTCTCGCTGCTGTTCGTCGATGTTGACCGCTTCAAGGCCTATAACGACACCTATGGCCATCAAGCCGGCGACGATGCGCTGGCGGCCGTCGCGCGCTGCATTGGCGAAAACATCCGCCGGCCAGCGGATACAGCGGCCCGCTACGGCGGAGAAGAATTTGTGGTGTTGCTCCCCGATACGCCCCCGCAGGGCGCGATCGAGATTGCCGAGCGCATTCGCGGGGCGATCGATGACCTCGCACTGGAGCACGTCGGCAGCGAATATGGGCGCGTCACCGCCAGCATCGGCATGGCGAGCTCGACGCCCGGTCAGGATGGAGACCCGGGTGCGCTGATCAAGGCGGCCGACGAGGCGCTGTACTACGCGAAGGCGACCGGCCGGAACAAGGTCTCGACCTTTCCCGTCGATGGATGTTGAAGTTCGAAGTTTGGTAAGCCGTCAATAAATGACGCCCTACCAATGGTAGGCAGAAGGTCAGATGCTAAGTGTCCGCGTGGACACATGCACTCAGACCGTGATGACAGAGAAACAGGACCTTCGAAGCAGACTGGTGGTCGGCCGCCGACGGGATGGCCGGCGGGAATTTGATGAGGCTGCCGTCCAAGAGCTGGTCGAGCTTTGCCTGAAGCCGGGCGTGTCGATTGCCCGAATGGCCATGGATCACGACGTCAACCCGAACCAGTTGCGTCGCTGGATCTCGCGCTATCAGCAGCATACGCTGCAAACGCCAACTAGACCGGACCCGCTGGTGATAGACGGCGTATCGATCGACATCCCGGGTTCGGCGCGTCGTGTTCCGGTGAGTGAAGCGCAGGCATTTGTCCCTGTCGTCACCGCGCCATCGACAGTGCCCGCCGTTTCCCCTGTACGGCCACCGGACACGTCGTTGATGGCGCTCTCGTTACATGTGCGCCTGTCGAATGGTGTCGAATTTGATCTTGGTGTTGAAGTTCGAAGTTTGTGCTAATGGCGTCCGCTGCAACGCTAATCGTGTCCGTTAATTCTGCTAACACAGCCATCTGCGGTCCTTGAACACTCGTTTCTCGCGATAACGGCTGATCGCGCGCAGCGCGGCAGCAAAGTGACCCGACAGCCGAAAGACAGAGGCGGGGACTGTTTCCAAAACCGTGTGATGCACGCTACAGAATTCGGCTGTCGGATCGAGCCACTCACGTTTCCAGCGAGGCACTGAAACGTCCGCGTCGTTCAGCACGAGGCATCTGAAGCAGTACGGCACGCAGCGCCAGTTGAAGAGCCAGGCCGATGGCGTCTGGATGTGCCTCAATCTGTCTTCATCAAGGCGTGCGAGCGTTGAGAATCGTTGAAGCGCTGGCTGAGAAATCGGAGGAAAAAGAATCCATCCAGCAGTCCCAAGCGAGGGCAGCGGCTCGCTCGAGCTCATCTGCCACAGCATCGCAACGCTCACCTGATATCGCGTCGCGACACGGCCTAACCAGCCACCAAAGGCCTCCTCGTAGAAGGGCCTGGGGGCAATCGGCCATGGAACGACGTTACTGCTCGACTCGGCAGACATGCTCGAGATGCGTAATGCCGATAAATTCGTCGCCGCTGCGAATTGATAGTTCGGCGGCATTGTTCAGCAACGTGGATATCTCACCGGTAAGTCCGCCGCTCGCGCTCAGAACAAACTGAACGATCTCGCGTCGTGCGAGATCCGATGGCTTGCGCAGTGGCAGCACGCGTTCGAAGGCCGCGAGAAGCCGCCGTAGACCATCGCTCTCCCGCCACCGTGGTATTTCGAACGGCACATACCGACTAAGGAAACGCTGATCAATGGACCAACTTCCGAAGTTGCAGGCGAGATGG
>NZ_JBQYLP010000125.1:0-7455 GCF_052683555.1 Burkholderia sp. BC1 | reverse complement strand
CGGCTCAATAGCCTACTTCAGGGAGGACCACTTTTCAGGGGGCAGACCACACGCAGCACCCTATCCGAGCGCCATGCACTCGATTCGAAAGCCGAGGACGCTGCCTCAATAGCCGCGAGAGCCTCGCTCTCGCCGCCGTCTGCGTACAAACCGATTACTTCACCTGTTGCGGGATTGATTGATTCCTTGTGAATGCCGGAATCGATCCATTCACCATTAATCCAGTTGAGAGCAGGCTTAAGAGTCATATTTTTCCCAATTCGATGCAGACCGGTTACACTCAATCGGTCTCGCCACCGCGCACGTTCATGATTCCGCGCACGCCGAAGCCACCGTCTGTATTGATAATCACGCCTGTCATAGGCCCCGCGTTGGCCCTTGAAGCGAGCAGCACGTAAGGGCCACAGTAGTCACTCGGAGTTGGCGCAATTGCCAACGGAGTAATCGATGCCAACATTTCTTCAAAATTCGCGCCCTGATTTGGCCGCGTGTCTGCCGTGCCTGTCGCCGCGAGACCCGAAAGGTTCGTACGCATACCGCCTGGGGCCACGCCGTTGACGCGTATCCGAGGCGCCAACTCGTGTGCGAGTTGCTTCACTACTCCCGCGAGAGCATGTTTGGACGCGGTGTAGAGCGCTCCGCCACCGCCCGCGTAAAAGCCGGCGCTCGATAGCGTGAAAATCATGCTTCCTCGTGATTCACTCAATGGACCCAACGCAGCCTTCGCACCGAGCAAGCCCGCCTCGACGTTCACAGCAAAGAGTTCCCTGAACGCGCTCGATAGCCTGTCAGGATCGATCGTCTTGAGAGGCTGGAAGTTGTCGAAGACGCCCGCGTTGGCAATAAACGTATCCAGTCGCCCGAAGCGGGCGACGACTTGCTGCACAGCCCGTTCGTTATCCCGCCACGTCGTCACGTCGCCCACGATCGCCTCGACCCGGTCCCCAAGTCGGGCCTTGGCGTCGGCCACGCGCACGGCGTCCCTATCGACCACCGCCACACTTGCGCCCTCCGCCAGAAACCTCTCGGCAAGCGCCAAACCCAAACCCGACGCGCCACCGGTGATAAGTGCGACATTCCCCTTCAAACAATCCATCCCACGCTCCTCTTCCATCGTGCGAAGCCCACCCTCTTTGCGCGGCGCGCTGCTGAACACCCCCGTCGTTCGTAGGGCGCCCTTGCGTGCTCGCCGCCGCACATTCATACTGACGTTGTGTTCACTGTGAGCATAGTGTCATTAAATTTCGCCGATTGTGCTGCTGGGGATTTCCCTACCTGACGAGCGAGTCATCTCGTCTGATTTGGGGACAGATTTGATTGCTGGACAGAAGAGGACCCGTAAGCCGCACGAGGGTGCGGTAACATCACTACCATTCCTGGCTGAGCGCCGAGAGCGCTTCGTTCACCAGCTGTTCACAAGCATTGACGTATTGAATTTATGCCGCCTCGCCCGCCGAAATCCGCCCCCGGAGAAGACCACCGAGTCAGAGTTGCAGCCGAACGCAAGGAAAGAACACGCCTGAAATTGCTGGAGACTGCGCTCGCAGTGATTTACGACAAGGGAACTGATGCCGTTGTGATCGATGACTTCATCACGGCAGCGGGAGTTTCGCGCGGTACGTTCTATAACCACTTCAAGACGCTTCCCGACTTGTTGTTGGCTCTCGCATCAGCTATGAGTGACGAGTTTGTAGCCGCAGTGAACGACTACATCCTCACCTGCAAGAGCCCCCTGGAAAGGCTTTCGGCCGGTGTTAGGCTCTATATGAGCATGGCGCTCAGATATCCGATTTGGGGCACATTTCTCAGTCGAGTCGGCGACCGTATCGCCGTGCGCGGGCAGCCAATTGAGGGATACATCACACGCGACTTGACGGACGCGAAAAACGAAGGATTGATCGTCATTGACGATATCCTCGTTGCTCGCGATATGGTTGTAGGTTCGATTTTCTATGGGATTGGCACCATGGTCAGCGAACCTAGTCATAGCCAACACCCGCAAATTCTCGTAGAAGCGATACTGCGTGGACTACGCGCACCGGATACGCTTATACCGAGTCTCGCTCATGGGCCTTTGCCGAATATCACGTCGATCGATAGCCCACTGTTTTCGAAGATCAAGCCCGACACCCCGGAGACACACAAACCATGACCGACAACCATGGCGCCATAGAGTGGTCCGACTCATTCCTTCTTGGCTTTACCCCAATGGATGACGTACACGCAGAGTTCGTCGACCTGATCGGACGTATCCAAATGGCCGACGACGCAGACTTGCCCGAGCTTTTCGACGCTCTTAAGGTACATCTCGAGCACCACTTCGAACTGGAGAACCAGTGGATGGTGGAGACCAACTTCCCGCCCAGAGACTGCCACATTGACGAGCATGCGGCAGTGCTGAAGTCCGTCGGAGAGGTGCAGGAGCTTCTTCGTGAGGGAAACACCGCGATCTGCCGTGACATCGTCAACGAACTGGCAAACTGGTTCCCGTCCCACGCCGATCATCTCGACTCGGCTCTCGCGCACTGGATGTCCAAACTTCGATTCGGCGGCAAGCCTGTGGTTCTGCGGAAAGGACTGTCGCTGGGTTAGCAGACCGCGAACATTTTCACCCCCTTCTTTCGCCCCTCCGGTCCGTAGCCCGACGTCTTTAGGCCAGTCATGGTTGACGTCCTCCCCGCCCTCAGCTTGCGGCTGCCGCGCAAAGCGCGGGAAGAGGGTAGCCCCACTCCCTCTCGGAAACGGGGCCCCCGAAGAACGGAGCGTGCGATTTTCACTGCATAGTATGTTGGTAAACTCATACGGCAGAGGATTTTTTGTTTATCGGTCGCGGCTTCGGATGCATGAGCCGAACCGACGGGGTTGGACCGCGAGCGGTAAATAAAAAATCGTTTGTGCTGAACCGCTCCGCAGGCGGTGGCAGTTATGGGCATTGAATGATCGGCGAGGTCATCCAGCGTGTGCCACCCGCGTTGGCCGGGCACCGGACGACGATGAAGCTGAGTGGATGCGTGCGTGCGGTTGGTGCGAGCGTCGAGTTGGCGAGGTCATTGGTGCGGATTCCGGGGCATTCGCCTACGGCAAAGACCCGATGACGCAAGACCGGGCACGTTGCCATCTGGAATGCATGGCAACGTGACCGGCCGTGGTGCGAACGCGGATCAGTGAACATGGTGAGCGGGTGGCGGCGCACGCGGCAGTGCGCCGGGCAGGAAGGTTTCGATGCAGACCATGTGCCCCTTGCCGCAGACGGGGCATTCGCGCAGGGACCTGCCAGTGAGTCGCTCGTAACGGTCGCGGTAGTCTTCCGTCGGGTCGGGCATGTCGTCCGGGGGAGCCACGACGCCGAGCAGCCGGCGGCAGGTGGCGAGGCGGGCTGCCCGGTGGCAATTGGCCAGCAGGCCGTAACTGCGGATGTGCTTGAAGCCGACGGGCGGCACATGCAGCAGGAAATGAAATGAACGCGTCCCACCCGTGAATGTGAGCGCAAAGGAAGCTGGATCCTCACAGGCCAACGGGCATCGATGTGGCACACAACATGGGAAAATACTGAAGTTTCCAGGGCAAACCGGAGGATCCATCGTGAAGCTTACGCCAGTTGGGATTGACATTGCAAAGTCGGTATTTCAGGTCCACTACGTCGATCAGGAAACCGGAGAAATCGTGAACAAGCCGATCAAGCGGGCAAAGTTTCTCGAGTACTTCGCGAACCGGGCTCCGTGCCTGATCGGCATGGAGGCGTGCGGCGGATCGCACCACTGGGCCCGGCAACTGACGAACATGGGTCACGTGGTAAAGCTGATGCCGGCGAAGTTTGTGAAGGCGTCAACATCCGCAACAAGAGCGATGCGGCGGACGCCCGTGCAATCTGGATGGCCGTTCAGCAACCCGCTAAGCCCGTCGCGGTGAAGACCGAGATACAACAGGCGATGCTGGCGCTACACCGTATGCGGCAGCAGCTGGTCAAATTTCGCACGATGCAGATCAACAACCTGCGTGGACTGCTGATGGAATATGGAGAGATCATGAGCAAAGGCCGGAACAAGCTGAACAAGGAAATACCGGTCGTGCTCGAACGGATCGCGGGGCGCCTGCCTGCCGTGCTGATCGATACGTTTCGCGAGCAGTGGAATGGACTGGCGAAGCTGGACGAACAGGTTGCCGAGATCGAGCGCCGGATGCGCGAGTGGAAGAAGGAAGACAAGGCGGTGAAGGCGGTTAGCGAAATTTGCGGCGTCGGGCTGCTGACGGCAACGGCAGCCGTCTCAATGATGGGTGATCCGAAAGCATTCAGTTCGGGGCGGGAGTTCGCCGCATGGGTTGGCCTCGTGCCGAAGCAGACCGGCTCGGGCGGAAAGGTGAACCTGCACGGGATCAGCAAGAGAGGCGACACCTATCTGCGCACACTGCTGATCCATGGCGCGCGTAGCGTCATAGAGAACGCAAAGGAGCCCGGCGAGTGGGTCGAGCAGATGATGAAGCGGCGACCAAAGAATGTGGTGGTCGTTGCATTGGCGAACAAGATGGCGCGGACGATCTGGGCCGTGCTGGCCCATGACCGGCCGTACCAGAAGGCCTACGTGAGCGTGAAGCCTGCCTGAATGGTTCACGCATAGCGGAAGATCAACGTTTAACACAGGGTGAACGTCGAAAGGTTGCGCAGCAATCGAGTGTGATGACAAACCAGGTAGGACCGGGACTCGCTAAACCTGAATCCGCCGTCGAGCTTCGAGCTCGCGCAGGAAATGAGGTGCGAGTCAGCGTATTTCATAGAGGCCCGCAGCAGCAATACCGGCTGCAACAAGGCCGGATATAAAGCTGCAGCCCATCCTGTCTGTCCGAACACACGAAAACTGTTGCAAACGGGACGCGTTCATATAAAGCGGCGGATGAATTCGTCGGCCTCGAGCGTCATGGTCTTCGTTGCAGCGGGGTGTTTATAGTCTTTCCACCGGAAGATGACGTGGCCGTCGTCGAAGCTGACCAGCCGGTTGTTCGAGATGGCCACGCGATGGGTATAGCGGCCCAGGTAGTCGAGCACGTGCCGGGCGTCGCCGAACGGCGGCTTCGCGTAGACCACCCACTCCGCCTCTGCGGCCGGCGCGAGAAAGGCGGAGAATGCCTGTGCGTTGGCGAGCGGTTCAAGCTGGCCGTAGAAATGCAGTGCGCCGGTGTCGAAGGCGTGGCGCAGCTGTGCGAGAAACAGACGCCGGAACAGTCGCGAGAGCACCCGCACGGGCAGGAAGAATCGGACGTGTCAGGAATTTCGTGTGCTGAGGTCGGTTAAAAGATCTCAGCTGATGGCGGCGGTGAATCGCTCGCCGAACAGAATGGCGAACTGATTGACTGCTTGCCGCCAGGTGATAGGCGGCATCTTCCAATCCTTTTCGATGTTGCGCAAGGCCAGAAACAGCAGTTTGCTGGCGGCTTCGTCGCTCGGGAAGTGGCCGCGGTTCTTGACGATCTTGCGCAACTGCATGTGCATGCTCTCGATGGCGTTCGTCGTATATACGATTCGACGCACCTCGGGCGGATAGGCGAAGAAGGGGATCACCTGTTCCCATTGGCGCTGCCACATGGCCGCGACGGTAGGGAATTTGCGCCCCCACTCGCTCTGCGCAAAGGCGTCGAGCGCCGCTGCCGCCGCCTCGGCCGTGGCGGCCTGATAGATCGGCTTGATCGCGGCAGCCAGCGACTTGCGGTCCTTCCAGCTCGCCAGATTCAGCGAATTGCGGATCAGATGCACGATGCAGGTCTGGATTTGGGCGGCCGGATAGACCGCCTCGATCGCTTCGGGGAAGCCGCGCAAACCATCGACCACCGCGATCAGGATGTCGTGCAAGCCGCGGTTCTTCAACTCGTTGAAGACCTTCAGCCAGAACTTGGCGCCTTCCGTTTGCTCGATCCACAAACCCAGCACTTCCTTGCGGCCGTCGGCGCGGATGCCCAACGCCAGATAGACCGCCTTGTTCTTGACCGTGCCTTCGTCGCGGATCTTCAGCCGCAGCGCGTCAAAGTACACGATCGGATACATGGCCTCGAGCGGGCGTTGCTGCCATTGCTCGACGTCGGCCAGCACCTCGTCGGTGACCGTGGAAATCAGATCGGGCGACACCTGCAGCCCGTACAGTTCCAGCAGATGGCCCTGAATCTCGCGCACGCTCATGCCGCGCGCATACATGCTGATGACGTGGTCGTCGAAGCCCGGCAGCCGGCGTTGATACTTGCCGACCAACTGCGGCTCGAACGTCGCCTGCCGATCGCGTGGAATATCCAGCGTCAGTTCGCCGTTGGGCGTGAGGACCGTCTTGCGGCTTGTGCCGTTGCGGTGGTTGCCCGCCTTGCCTTGCTCGGCCTCGGTTTCCAGATGGTGGCTCAACTCGGCCGCGAGCATGCGCTCGGCCAGTTGCTTCTTGAGCTGGCCGGCCAAGCCCGATTCGCCCAGGATCGACTCGGCATCCTTGCTCTGCACCTGGGCAAGCAGTTGATCGATCAGCTCATCGGGGAACAGCTTCGGCGCCTTCGGGTTCTTGCTCTTCTTGGTCACGGTTGCATCGGTCATAGGACGTTATTTCCGTTATCGTCTCATGGCCTCGGCACACTAAAAATCTGACAGGCCCGTGTGCCACGTGAGTGCCCGCAATCCCAACTTTTACCAAGTGCTGCTCCGCATCGATCAGGACCTCGCCGAACAGACCCGCGCGCTGCGTTGCCGCTGCGGCGGTGTGCTGCACAGCGCCCGTTATCCCCGCAAGCCGCGTGGCGTTCCACGCGAAGCACGCTCCAGCTGCAATTTCCGGTACAGCTTCTGCTGTGCTGACTGCCGCCATCGCACCACGCCATTGTCGGTGCGCTTCCTGGGCCGGCGCGTGTATGTTGCCGCGATCATGGTTGTGGTCAGCGCCACGCGCGCCAGCGCGGGCACGGCCGCGGCGATGCGCCGGCTCGATGCGCTGGGCGTGCCGCCCTCGACGATCGCGCGATGGCGGCAATGGTGGACGACAGACTTCGTCAGCTCGCCGTTCTGGACGCTCGGGCAGGCGATGTTCGTACCGCCCGTCGATGCCGGACAGGCGCCCGCAAGCCTGCTTGAGCGCTTCGCCGCAACGCAGCCTCCCGAACCACTGATTGGCCGTGGCGAGACGGCCTCCAAGGTATCCGCACCCCGCGAACTTGGAAGAAGTGCCTTGATATTTTATTAGCATATGCTAAATTAGAAAAATATGAAACACAAGCTGCCATGATGGGTAACAAAAAAGACCAGTCGTTTTTGCAGGACGGCGCGACCAAGGCTGCGGCCATGCTGCGGGCAGTCGGCAATGAGCATCGCCTGCTCGTTCTCTGCCTGCTGATCGAGCATGGCGAGATGACCGTCGGTGCCCTGCACGAAAACGTGGCGCTGAGTGAGCGTGAGCACGTAAATCGATGGGGCAATGAGCAACATAAATGATGTTC
>NZ_JBQYLP010000124.1:0-7625 GCF_052683555.1 Burkholderia sp. BC1 | reverse complement strand
CTCGGCTACGTCTGCGATGACCGCCGAGCCGAATAAATCAGCGTTTCCCTACTAGATCCAATAGGTACCTGAGAAAAATAGAGAGGGCCGCTGTGTCATTAAATGAAACAATACGCAGTTTCGCGGCGGGGGCCGTCGATTGGAATAACCGACCAGTCGCGCTGAATTTCGGTCGGCTGCAAAGTACCTTGGGGCCGCTCCTGGCCCTCCAGCACGCGAGCATTAGCGAAGCGCTGATGACTGGCATCCATGGCCACTTGACCTGTGTGTCGACACGTCACGATCTGTCGCCTCGGCTGTTCCTCGGGGTGCCGGTCTCTCTGCGGCTCGTCACCGATCGCGGCCAGCTTCGCTTCATCAACGCGATCGTAAAGGACGTGCAGATCGGCCAGAGCGACGGCGAGCTGTGCGTATACCAACTCACGGTGTGCGACGCGCTGTCGCTAATGGACAAGCGCATCAATTCCCGGGTGTTTCGCAAGACGAGTGTCGTCGACGTGCTGGCGGTCCTGTTGACCGAATGGCGGCGTCGCAGCCCGGCGCTCGCGGCGGCGTTTGGGTTCGACCTGTCTGGCCTCGATCGGAGCCGCTATCCGGCGCGCGAGCTGACCCGGCAGGTCAATGAGTCCGACGCGAAATTCGTGCGCCGGCTGTTGCGCCGCGAGGGTATCAACGTATTTGCGAAAACCGGTCCCGCGAAGCCGACGCGCAATATTCATGACGAGACGCCCGTCCATACGCTGGTCTTCTGCGACAACCCGCTGCAATTGCCTGAGTCCCCGGCGGGTACGGTGCGTCTGCATCCGCGCGACGCCGCGACCGAGCAGCGCGACACCATTACGCTGTTTGCGCTGCACCAGCAATTGATTTCAGGGCAGGCGAGGCGGCCATCGTGGGACTACAAGCAGGGCCGTATCCACGATTCGGCAGCGACCGGGAGTATTGACCAAGGCGAAGCCGGCAACGACCTTGCGAACTTGCTGACCGACGTGGCGATTGACATTCCGCATGTCGGCGATTCCTGGGACGATCACGACCGCATTACGCGCGACCGGATGCTCGCGCATCAATTCGACGCCGAGCGCTACGACGGCGTGAGCAGTGTGCGGGATATGCCGGTCGGTCACTGGTTTACGCTTGCCGGCGATGTCGATCTCGACATGCAGCCGGCCGAGAAACGGCAGTTCGTGATCACATCCGTTCATCACGAGGTTTGGAACAATCTGCCGAAGGGCTTGACGGAGCGAGCTCACGCGTTATTCGCCGCGAGCCGCAACTTGACGCTGGCCGCACCCGCATTGCCAGCGGCGTTTCACGCAGAGTCAGACACCCGCTACGAGAACGCGTTCACTTGCGTGCGGCGCGGGGTTCCGCTTACACCCGCGTACGATCCGAAGATCGACCTGCCGCCTGTCCATCTGCTCACGGGCGTGATTGTGACGCGCGACGATGAGGAAGTCGTGTGCGACGAACTCGGCCGGGTCTACGTACAGATACCGGGGCTCGATTCGGGCGATCACTCGCATGCGCAGGGCGCAGGCACCAACGGCAATGTCGGCGACAGTGCCCCGATTCGAGTCGCGTCCAGCTTGGCCGGGGCGGGCTTCGGCGTATCGTTCCTGCCGCGCGCCGGCATGGAGGTCTTGCTGGGCTGTATCGCTGGCGATCCTGACCGTTTGGTGATCCTGTGTGTGCTCGGAAACGGAGTGAACACGCCTGCGACGTTCAGTCATACAGGCGCGCTGCCGGGCAACCGTTTCGTGTCCGGAATCAAGACGCAAGAAATTAAGGGCCGGAAATATAACCAGCTCCGGCTCGACGATACGCCGCAGCAAATAAGTGCCCAACTCGCGAGTGAGCACGCGCATTCGCAGTTGAATTTGGGTTACCTGACCCAGCCGCGCAACAACGGCGCCGGGCAGGATCGCGGCGAAGGCGCGGAACTGCGCACGGATGCGGCCGCGGCGCTGCGGGCCGCGCAGGGCATTTTGCTCACGACCTATGCGCGCTCGCAGGCGAGCGGCGGGCAACTCGATCGCGACGAACTGCTGCAGTTGCTCGGCGAGTGCACTGAACTCTTCAAGTCGCTCGGCGACTACGCAGGGCAGCATGGCGGGCAGGCTGCGGATGCGGCAGGGCAGACAGCCATCGCGCAGGCGTTCAAGGGCTGGACGGCGGGCAGCGGTGCATCGGAATCGGGTAGTGCCGCAGGCGGTTCGCAGGCGTTGATGGCGTTCGGTGCGCAGGCCGGTTCAGTAAATGTGACGCCGAAGACACACGTGACGTACGCGGGCGAGAACATTGATCAGGTCGCGCAGCAGCATCTTCAGTTGATGAGCGGTCAGCGTTTTAATGCGACTGCCGGACAGGGAATGCAGTTATTCGCGCGCGGCACCGGTGTGCAAGCCGTGGCGGGTGAGGGGCCGATGTTGCTGCAGGCGCAGGCCGATACCCTAACGGCGAATGCTCAGAAGGGCGTCAAGATCGCGACGAATGAGAACGAGGTGCTTGTCACCGCACCGACGATCCGGTTCGTTGCCGAAGACGGTAGCTATATCAAGATCGGCGGTGGCGTGACGCTCGGCACGAACGGCGACATCAAGTTGCTGTCGGCGTCGCACCAGTGGGGCGGGCCGTCGACGGAACAGGCTTCGAAAACATCCTTCACTAATCAGCCGACCGACCAGCAGTTCCGTTTGCACTTTCCTGGGCATACGCCGGGAACGCCGGCGCTGGCGGCTAACCAGCAGTATCGCATCGCGCTCAACGACGGTCGGATCATCGAAGGGAAGTCGGATGCCAGTGGGCTGACGGATCTGGTGAAGGACGACGTGATGCGCATCGCCAAAATCGATATCTTGAAGCCGTCGCTCTGAAACGACAGGGGAGAATTCTGTGGTCGAGACCAACAACGACTATCGTGTGCATGCGCAGGGCGCTGGCGTCACGATTTCGGATCGACCCGATGCCCGCAACGTGCAGCTGCCGGGTGATCTGCCGGGCATCGTGATCTTTATTCACGGGGTGAACGATCCGGGTGCCGTGTATTCCGTTGTCGAACAGGGCTTGTGTCAAGGGCTCAACGAGCGCTTGTCGCGGGCTGATTTGAAGGCAGGGAGTTACGGGAGTGCATATCGGGCCGCGGCAAAGAAGCCCAAGAATGATAGATCGATAAACGATACCCGAATTCTGAAAGATCCTGATATGTACTTATATCGGCGCGCCGAAATTCCCGATACCACGAAGAGTTTTTTTATCCCGTTCTATTGGGGGTTGCGTGTCGACAACCGGGACATCGCCAAGTTGAATAACCCCGGCATCATCGAAAGCCGTGTGGCAGATGATCGCGGCAATCTCATGACGCGCGGCCAGTATCAGGATGTCAACGGTAATCGGCTCGATGCGCACTTTGCCAAGGCCGGCGGATTCTTTGCCAACGCAACCAATAACATCCCGCAGATGTACGGTAGAGGTTTCGAGCCGGACTGGAAAACGCGTCGTGTGATGCACAACGCATTGGGTGGAAACAGCGTGTATGCAGGAAAAGCGCCCGACCGTCGCTATTTCGTACTGGCGGCAACGCGACTGGCGAATCTCATCAAGACGATTCGTACCATCCAGCCAAAAGCTCTAGCTCTGGCACACGGCATAGACCCACAGCACGAAACCATTACGGTGATGGGTCACAGTCAGGGAACTATCATTACTCTACTGGCACAAGCGATACTGAAACAGGAGGGGCAGCGTTGTGTCGACTGTATCATCATGGTGGATACGCCCTACAGTCTCTATGCAACTGAAGACGATGGTAACCAGACAGGCCACGGGAAGCTCAAAACCCTGATCGATATCGTGAATGTGGTTACGAGCGAACCACATACCGTTCCGGATCTGGCCGACCTGCTGATCACTGCGGAGCGGTCGGCTGGCCGTACGGGCGCGAACTGGAGCAAGACCTGCGGAAAGCGGCTGGACAGGACCGGCAAGAACTGGATTACATTCGACGAGCGCGACAATCGCGGCAAAGTGTATCTGTACTTTTGCCCTGAAGATACCGTGGTTGGCCTCAAGAAAGTGCACGGAATCGGGACGTTTGGTGTACCCGACGAAGTGCCCGCTGACGGAGCTGCCGCCAAGCATGGCAAGACCATGCCTGCCATGACGGCCCTTGCGTCCAAGCGCTTCTTTCAGCGGATGTGGACGCGGCTGGAGCGAGATCACAATTTCGATGGTAAATACAAGAAGGTTTTGGTTGGAACCGCTCCGGCGAGGGTACCCGTACGCGAGCAGTTCCAGCGATTGTCACCCGGACCCGATACGGACGTGATCAAGAATATCGCGCTTCAATCGTCATTTAAGCGCAACGATATTCGATTCATCAATGGCGAAGAACTCAAGCCGCCATGCGAGCCCGATCTGTATGGAGGCGAAATCAAAAAGGGCGGGCAGCGTCCCGGTCATGCAGACGTGGCAGGGATGATGACGCCTGACGACGTGACGAAAAACGTGGCGTTGGGCAATCAATATGCGTCGTTCAAATGGATCGACGTCGATACGACACGTAATCCGTTCACCAGCACTGAGTCTTATAAAGCAGCCTTCAATCAGGGCAAAGCAATCGACGACCAATCGCAGAACTGGCGGGTGGTCCCGAACACATCTGCGACCTCGATCATCAAGAACGTATTGCTCCCGATCGTTCCGCCCCAGTATCTTATTCAACGAGAGCAAACCCCGAATGAGGCTCGTCTGTATATGCAGCAGGAACCGGACGCTCGAGAACCCAATAATTACCATTCGGGCGTGCTGCATAGCACCGAGAATCATCGGTGGGTGACCGCGATGGATGTCGCGATTGGTCAGGCCGTGACGCTCGATGACCCGGTTTGGCGTGAATTGCTGATCCTGATGGCAGACTGGAAGATGGACCGCGCTGCGGTTAACAAGATCAAAGGCAATGCAAATTTCGGTCGGCTCCCGCCGAAGACGCAAGAATTCATTCTCGCCTGTTCCAATTATTATCTCTCCGGCACCTTCCCGGACGAGTACGTATCGGCGACCATGCCACCACTGGTAACCAGTGAGTTGACGCCATCGGCCGCCGCTGCGCAGGAACAGGCTCAGGCGGAGTACTACAAGCAGGAGGCGCAGAAGGCCCAGATGATGTACGGGAATAAGACGCTCGGGGAAATATTCCAGGGGATGCCGCGATGATCGCGAGACCGCGAATTTGGCCGTACGCTACTGCGTTCGTGGTGGTGGCGATTACGTGGGTCATCCTGGTGATGGCGCGACACTACAGTTATTGGCAAATGACCGGGCAGGAGATGCCGTATATGGGAAGTAGTATTCGAAATGGCGTGCTGGTGGCCTTGGCGACGGTTGCTTTAGCGTATGGCGTGAGCGTTGCATGGCTGCATCGGTCCCCGGTGCAGGCTACCGTTGCGTCAGATCGTCAGATGCCGGGCAATCAAGGAAGTGAGGCAGCTGTAGCACATGGCTTCAACGGCTCGCCCAAAATGCTGTCGCAGACCGGGCAGAAATACGTGCTCGAGGTGCGCGGATTGGGCGTTGTGACGGGATGGGAAACCAACGCGGAAATATGGAAAAAAATTGAGGACAAAAACGATAACCATATGACATATATGTCGCAGAATCCGGAAGATTATCCGGCGAGCGACGACGAAAGAATGACCAATTTTGGTGTTGTTATCGGCACGAGCTTCGAACTTGCTGCTCGTCACGCCGTGGAATACTGGCCGGTACCAGTGATCATTTGGGGGCCGCCCAAAGACAAGAAAAATGATGGCAGAGCTGCTGCGGAGATTGCTGACCTTCGTCAGAAGGCAAGTCTCGGTGTCACATTATTCTTGTGGCAGGAAGATGCCAACACTGCTGACGGTGCGGGGATGATCGAGAAGCTGTTCGCATTTTTCGACGCTCATCCGGATGTTCCGGCGACGTTGGTAGTCAGTCAAGACGGATCGATGTTGCGCTCCCTTCTTGTTGCGCCGGGTAGCGGTCGTCCGTCACTCGCGGGACACATCATCCCCGAGCTTCCGGATAGTATGGGTGCCATCCTCGTTTCCCGTTCCGACCGAGTCGACAAACTCATTCGCCCGTACGCCGTCGAACAGACACCGCGGATCAACCGGAACAATACGGAATACGACATTATCAAGCTGTGGAATTTCTTCTGGGAGCGGAACGACGATCGAGGTCCGGACAGTTTCACTGCTCACTTCATCGAACAGGAAAAGCAGGTCGGCGTCCAGTATCCAGGAGCAATTGGCGTCATGTCGTCAACGTGGTGGCAGGCGCAACTACCTGAGTTCTGGAAAACCATCGACAACAAAGGGCCGGGTCGGTTCACGCCGACGCCGTACATTCCAGTGCGCTGGACGACGTGGCAGGTCAAGCAATTTGATGATGCGCCCTTGCTCGGCTATCTCCATCGTCCGGTAGACGTAAAGCTGACCGACGATCACGGGCAACCGCTCAAGGCTGCGGCTCAGGCAGCAGCGCTGAAAGCGGGTTGGGAGCAGGCCGTCGCAACGTTGCCAGACGGGAAGCAGCCGAAACGCGTGTTTTACGATACGACTGGCGATCGGCTGTGGGCGGTCCCGCTGAATCAGGCGCTCGCGCAAGTAGGCGGGACGACCCCGAGCCTGAGCGACGTCAAGGATGGTTACGATATCGGTGCTCGCATTGGTAACACTGGTGTGAGTTCGCCCCTTGTGCAAATCGGCTTGGGGCTGATTGCAGGCTATCAGGATGGTGGGGCGAGTGCGACCGTGAACCGACGCCCCAATGGTACAGCGAGCATCGTCATGGTTAGCCCGCCGGACGCGACGAGTAAAGCGGCATGGGCTCAGAAGAACAACGGGGCGAATCCGTTTCAGTAGTCGCGACGTGACCGGATGTAGTGGTGGCGGCGTTCGATCTTGAATAACTTTGGAGGAGAGCCAATGCGGGGCGTGATTCGAGTAGGCGACTCGACAGACCGAGGCTGTCAGGTCAAGACTGGTAGCGAGCTGTCCGTAGTGATGGGGCGTTCAGTTGCTCGGGTCGGCGATCGCTGTACTTGTCAGGCGGGGCTCGGCGAATGCGAAATTCTTGAAGGTGATGAGCGCGTTCAGATTGACGGACGAGCAGTTACCTTCGACGGCCACAGGACGTCATGTGGGGCCGTGCTGATTTCTTCGATACCGACATCCGGTCGGACTTAGACAACTGCTGGCCAGTTCGCAATTTGCTTCTCTCTGCCCGACGTCGGCGACATGCATGACGAACACGCTATAACAATGCGCGGAGCGCGTTGAATAGCCGCGTCGCGCTCAACTCACTGTTGCGTTCGTATCGGTCGATCTCGGATCAAACGGCAGCGCAGATTCTGGCGCAGGTTTTTGCAGAGAGCCTCGACAGATGAAGCGCAGACACTTGCTACCACATCGGTGTGTAATTGGCGATGGCGCCGGGGATAGCGCGGTCATAGGTCAGCTGAAAATGGCTTTGGCTGCTGAATTTGGAGATATCCGGAATTTCGTGTGTGAGGCGGGTTGAGATTCAGATTCCAAGGGGGTGTCAGGATTTCCGTGTTCAAGGCGGGTTGAGTAATTACACGG
>NZ_JBQYLP010000123.1:0-7907 GCF_052683555.1 Burkholderia sp. BC1 | reverse complement strand
CTGCCTCGTCCGTTATGCGGACGACAGGCTCATTGATCAGCGTTTCCCTAGGCTTGACCCATCAAAATTTAAAATAGGTACAAGCCACGTGTGTTACTAGTTTCCTTGTAGTGCCAGCTCAGAAAGGTACTCATCGAGCATGAAAATGCGGTCATTACCCCACCACATACTGTCCCCTAACATCATGGTGGGCACGCCAAACACACCTCTTCGAATCGCATTTGATGTGCTGGCTTCATAGCGATTGCTTGCCTCCTGTGACGCGATGAAATCGACAAACTCAGCTGAATTCCATCCAAAGTCCGCTGCAATGTTCTTCAGCAAATCTTCGTCATCGGGTGCCCCGCCATCACCCCATGTCCGCTGATACGCAACGGTTACGTAATCCGCACACTGCGCTCTGTCCTTGGCAAAGAACGTGCCGATATTCAGTGGGCGAGAATTGTGATTCTTCGCACCATGAAGAGGAATTCCATACCGATGAGCCCATCGCTTGAGGTCATCCGTCAGATACTTCAACTTGACAGGTAGCTCTCGATTGGTCGGGCCTATATTTCCGATTGCCAATTTTGCGGCGGCGAGATCGATAGGAAAATAGTTCACGCTGCGCTGGTGTTTTTCAGCGATTCCGCGCAAGCGATAAGAAGCCAAATAGGCAAATGGGCTAAGAAAGTCGAAGTAAAAATCGATTGATTCCATGGTTGTACCTGGTCCGCTATGTACTGTTTTTCCGCGTGATCGTTCAAGCGGCCCGCTTCATTTCCAGATACCCGCATCCACACACCCACTCCGGCACAGATTCGTAAGCGATCAACTCGCCGCGAACAGTACCCAGTGCGCCCATCGCACAGATCCAGTTTTTTATTTCCAGCCCGCCGTTTCCACCATCACGCAGAATTTCTTCGTCAGTCAGCGCGATCAACGCTTCCACATTTCCTTCTTCAACGTGCGAGAGGATCTTGCGATCCCATTCGGCATTGACCTTCCCCATCTGCGCCATGCCGGGCCAATGACTCAGCCCTCCCGTACCATAAATAGCGACACGCTCGGTTCCAGACCAAGAAGCCACGGCCTCTCCAATCACCTTCCCAATCTGGTAAGCCCGCCGGCTAGAAATGAGAGGTTCGAAGCCCGTATTCAGGTAGACTGGAATGGCCCTAACGCCGGCTGCCGGGCGAACCGCATAGTGGATAGGGATCGTGGTCGAATGGTCGATGACGAGAGTCTTTGCCACGGCCCAATCGACACCCACGTCAAACCCCGTCTGCATGATGTGATGAGCGAGCGCCTCGTTATTTTCGATCTTCGCGCGCGGAATCCCGAGCCACTCCTCCCTTGGGCCCTCGACATCGCCAATTCCGATAAGGCAACGAGGAATACAGGCAGGACTATGCATTGTGTAGTGGTCGTCACCGATAACGATAACAGTGTCCACCTTTAAATCCTTGATACGCTCGACAATCGCCGCGTATGCCGCCATGCATGTCTCACGTTTCTGCAAGGGCGGCGCGTCAGGAATTGATGCGATGAGCGGATCATGAGGCAACATGAAGCCCGCAACGATTTCAGCCATAGTATTTCCTATCCGGACAGGTAAAGAGAATCCGCAGCATTTGCCTTATCGGGTGTTCATCCGGCGCATGTATTCAGGAATTGACGGCGGCCCACCCTGGATAGCCTGCCATGAGCAAAACAGGAGCATTTGACTAACCCCCTTATCGGCGATAGCGCGTACGTCCAAGGATTCGAGCAAAGCTCGCTCCTCTTCAGCCAACAGATACGCAGACAGGAATTCGCCCGCGTCGGAATGAAATCGTTTGACCTTGGCGGGATCGGTATGCAAATCCCACAAGACTCGTTCCATCGTGTAGATGCTCACACGTCCTCCCTTACAATCAAATCGCCCGCCGGGTTTGCATCAATTCGGCGTTCAGTGCCGCATGTGCGCGCCCCGAGCGCTCCGCGCCAGCAAGGTAGTCCTGCGGAATAACGTGGTATGGAGGACGGCAGGGCCCAGCATTCATATAGCCGGCGGCGTTCATCCGTGATTTCTCGAGCGGAGCGTTGAACTTCGAGAATTCCGAAAACTCGCCCTTTGGAAAGAAACCCACGTCGCAAGCCCGCAGCTTGTCGGCAATCTCCTTCGCCGAGGTCCAGTCATGGCTGGACTTGGCCTGCGCAACCCGATCCCGCAGCGTCAGCGCCGGAAGTGGTCCGCACAACGCGCTGCTGGACCAGAACGCGGTGACGCGATCGGGAGCGATGCGCGCCGCCGCGTAGTAGTCTTGCTCATTTGGAAGAAACCGCATGTTCGGAGCCAGTTCCAGATCCACCGCCAGCATTCCGATACCCAGATATTTACATGCAACTGCCTGCGGCATTTTTCCGACCTCCGCCCAGAACGGACGCGGAAACTCAAATTTGAAAGCTTCCGTATTCGCGTAGATGGCGAGTGCGGTGTCAGGACAAGCTTCAGTGACATCCTTGAAGAACTGAACGGCGGTAGCGAGGTCGTTCTTGCACCACATGGGTACACCGAGCATGGTCCCGCTTACGCCCATGTCATGCATCGCACGAGTTTGCTCGACAACCTCGCGCGTATTCAGTGCCGTGGTTCCCGTAAAGAACGGAATGCGCCCACGAATGGTTTCCATGACACAGCCGACAAACGCTTTTTTTTCGTCCCACAAGAGGCTGTGTGCCTCACCGTAGGTTCCAAGGCTCAGCAGTCCGTCCACACCCGCGTCGATTAGCAATTCGACAACACGTGCAGTTTCGTCCAGGTCAACCGTATTTCGCTCACGCCAATCGGAAGCGTTCGGCTTCGCCGGCGTGGGCAAGATGGGCCAGAGTCCTTTGATACCCGATGCGTCAATGCGGATTTTAGGGTGGGTCATGGTAATTCGCTCCTGGAGCTTATGTTTTGGCAAGAAAGATTCACGCAGGCGAAGTTCGCGCGTTCACCGACATCTATCGCGAAACGCCGAAGTCGATTTCACGAGATGATTAATTCCTTCCTACTTTCAAACTGTTCTGTAAGTTTTTTGCGCGCGGCGACAAAATCTCTCGGCGAATTGATGCAGTCGGTCGCAATATGCCTATCGCCCTTGTAGTAGTCGACTGCAAATGAAGACGCGGAGACATCGCCCCGGATTTCAGTCCTGTCATAGCCAATCGACAATCCGGCAGTCTGCAGTTTTATGTCGTACTGGTTGGACCAGAACCAAGGCAGGCTTTCGTAGCGAGCGGATTGATTCACGAGGGTCTTGGCTACTACGTGGGCCTGGTCCAAAGCGTTCTGAACTGACTCAAGCCGGATCAACGCGTCATCGGCGTACCGATTTTTATGAAGCGCACAATCGCCGATCGCAAAAACGTTTGGCAGGCTCGTTTTACATTGTTCGTCCACTTCAACGCCATTCGCAACCTTTGCTCCGGCAGCGGCCAGTACCTCCACGGCGGGAACAATACCGATACCTGCGATAACCAAGTCTGCATCTACGCAGGTACCGTCCAGGAGACGCACGGCGACGACGTGGCCTGATTTTCCTTCAATCGCAGCGACGCCTACGCCAAGGCGAACGTCCACACCGTGCAGGCGATGCTGGGTCTCAATGAAACGCGAAACCGTCTCACATGTGCTCCTCGCCAGCGCTCTTGTCGTCGCCTCGAACAATACAACGTCCTTTCCCATCTTTCTTAGCGATGCTGCGGCCTCCAGCCCGACATAGCCCCCACCGATGACTACAACCTTTCGTGCGCGCGGTAGTTCACTCAGTAGTCGATTTGTATCCTGGATGTGGCGGATATAGTGAATGCCTGCGAGATCGCTACCGGTACAATCGATCCGTCGTGCCGCCCCGCCCGCAGCCCAGATCAAATTCCCATAGCCAAACGATTCGCCTGACACCGTGCGGACGACACGCTTGTCTGGCGTTATTTCGTTGACGCGCCGGCCCAGCAGCATGCTGATTTTTTGATCGGCCCAGTAGTCTTCACCCCGAATCAGGATTCGATCGAAGCTCTTTTCTCCGCCCAAATAGTCTTTGGAAAGCGGCGGACGCTCGTACGGCAAAACTGCCTCTTCACCGAGTACGCCAATCGACCCCTCATACTTGAGCTGACGCAAGGATATGGCGGCTTGACTTCCCGCATGACCTGAACCAACGATTAGTACATCAAACGATTTCACACCCACTCTCCGCCTAGATTTCAACTTGGCATTTAGCCTTGCGATGCCGGCATTCTCACAGCCATTCCGTCCATGGAATTGGTCACCTTGATCTGGCAGGCGAGGCGAGATCCCTCTTGCACATCGGAGGCGTACTCCAACATCGCCAACTCGTCGTCTTGAGCTGCGGGCACGGCCGCACGCCACGCCGGATCGACGTAGATATGGCAAGTCGCACAGGCACACCCGCCCATGCACTCAGCGACAATACCAGGAACACTGTTTTTCGTCGCACCTTCCATTAGGGAGTACCCCTCCGGGACCTCCACCACGTGCTCAGCTCCGCTGTGCTCTATATAGGTGATTTTTGCCATGTTGAAACCTCGACTCACCCCCGATGCTTCGGGGACTGATTGTTGAAGACCGGCGCTCACCGGCCTTCACTGACTACAACTCAAAAAATAAACGAAAAATTGTGAGTTCCGACTACTGCGCTATCGATTCGAACTTCACGATGAAGGAGCTTGATGTCTCCTTCGACACAGCGGATTCTGTCGATTCGCTCTGCAGACAGAAGATCGTGATCCGGCGACGGTCCACGCGAGCGGTAGATGAGGACATTTGACTTCACGACCGCTTCGTAGTTTTTCGAATTTCCACCTAGCTCTGTCTTATCTCCGACGCGCACGTTCGTCACAAAGTGACGGATTCTCGTTTGCGGATTCTCGGACCAGGCTGCACGGGAATCGAAGCGCTTGATCCGCATCGTCAGTGCCTTCCAGTCATCGCTCTGGAGGTGAGAATCCTCACTGAATCCGTCCCCATCCTCCTTCATGAGTGTCTGGCGCAGCGGAACGACATAGCGAATCGACTCATCCACGCAAGTCGCTTGCCACTCCTTCAACTGAAAGTTATCCAGGAGCTCGGATTCGCGATACAGGAAGCAGGACAGCTGACCGTGGAGTTCTGCGTCGTATTGGTCGATGTTGTTCATGATTCAGTCTCCAGTCAGATCTCACCGCTCATATACTGCAGCCAACGGCGATGCCAACCGCGCTGAGGCCACTCGCCATAGCCGAGGTTATATGCCTTGCCGGGGCCAGGCCAGTCCTCGCGCGGCTTCTGTGTCGTGAGACCCATCTGATAGTTGAAGTCCATATTTCTGGCCATCTCGCCTCCAGTCATGCTGAAGGACGTCTGCCATACCTCCGCATCATCCTGCTCGAATGTCCCAGAGATCCCAAACGTGCGCAGGTACGCTTCGTAGCCTTCCTTCTTATATGACTCGGGCGCATCCGCATCAACCAGACACCAGGACCAGATCTCGATCTTTCCGAAACCGGCGGGCTGCCAGAGACGGAACGTAATGATCGGCGTCAACTGGCTCTGCGCGTCCTTTGCGGTCATAATGTTCAGAAAGGACAGGTTGGGGAAAACGGTCGCGTGGAAAAAGTTAGTCTTCTCCATGACTTGCAACTGCTCCCGGGAAAGGCGCTTCTTCGCAGAGCTCACAACCTCTTCGGGCAGACCCAAGTATGGCGGTAAAGGGATGCCGGGAGGCGCGCCCGTCAGTCCCATACCGTGTCCATTACCTGCGTCGATCAGGTCTCCGGACATCGCATAAAACGGGTTGTCGGGCAACATCCCCAGTTCCACGATGGACTGGTGGGCAGTCTGGGTGTGGTACGAGTCGCCAATGAAGTTGTCCGCTGGCAACTTCCAGTCGGCATTGACGATCCAGCGTTGTGGAGCACCCACCACCTGAAGGCCACCTTCAGAACGCTTCGTAAGAAGCTCCAGATACCACTTCATATCACCCAGGTATTCATCGAGCGGCATGGCGTCAGCGTCCAGATTCCCGAAAATCATGCCTTGGAAGATTTCCAGGCGTGGCACCTGCTTGAGCCCCAACTCGGCTTCGTTTATCGCGTCGCCATAGGCTTCTTTCTGCTGGGGGATGCCCGCCAGCTTTCCGGTATTCGTATACGTCCATCCGTGATACGGACAACGGAACATCTTCGCGTTGCCTTTGTCGCCGCGCGCCAACTGCACGCCTCGATGTGCGCATGCGTTTAGCATCGCGCGGATTTCCCCGTCGGCGTTACGCGTTACGATCAAGGGATTGTCGGCGATATTACGAAGCACATAGTCGTGCTTGTTCGGCAACTCCGTCACATGGCCAAGATAAATCCAGGCCTTGCCGAAGATTCGCTCGCGCTCAACCTCATAGACCTGGGGATCGTTGAAGATCTTCGCAGGAAGAAAACCTTGATCGATAACTTCCCGTCCACGCTTCACCAAGTCGTGGACGCGTGGGTATGTTTGGGCCAGCGTATCCAGCCCGGTTGCGCAACCTGTACTCAAGTTTGTCTCCTTCTCATTAGATTAACAACGCAAGAAAGGCCAAGCCACTTCTGCCACGACCCTCAGGGCTGACTGCCATGTGAAATCGTGAAGTGCTTGTATTCGGTAAATGGGTCCAGCGCGGCAACCCCGTTCAGCCGACCGATACCAGACTGCTTTTGGCCGCCCTCTTCCATTTCGTCGTAAATCACCGCCCACTGATTGATCCAGATTGTTCCAGCGGCGATTGCACGCCCGACTCTCCATGGGCGATCCACATCCGAAGTCCAGATGCTCGCAGCCAAGCCAAATTCAGTAGCGTTTGCCAATACAACGGCATCAGCTTCCGTATCGAAGACCTCCAGGGTCGCGACCGGTCCAAAGGTTTCCGTTTGAACGATGTCGGCCCTACTGTTGCGGACTTCCAGCAGCGTCGGCCGGTAGAAAGCGCCCGACGCAAGTCTCTGATCGCTTGACGGCCCACCGCGTACGATTACGGTCGCGCCCTGAGCAATGGCCTTTTCCACCTCAGCGTTGACCCGGACGACGGCGTCCTTGTTAATCAGCGGCCCCATGTCGCTCGCCGGGTCCGACCCGGCACCGACTTTCACTGCTTCCAAACGCTCCTTGAGCAGACTGATGACCTTTTGCGCAATGCTGCGTTGCACGAGGATGCGGGAACCCGCCATGCAGAACTGCCCCGCGAACACTGTAATGCCCTTTTCCAACGTGGGAATTACTTTGTCCAGGTCGGCGTCGTCGAAGACAATCATCGGAGTCTTGCCGCCCAGTTCGAGATTCAGCCGTTTCAACTGCCGTCCGGCCGCCGACGCGATGGCTCGCCCGACGTGCGTACTTCCTGTAAAACTGATAACCGGAACGTTCTGCGACTCAACCAGCTTGCGCGCTCCCTCGTCTCCAGATTCAGTGAACAAGTTCACGATTCCACGAGGCAGCGACTTCACCTGAGAAATCAGGTTCGCAAGCAATGCATTCACCTGGGCTGTCTGAGCGGGCATCTTCACCACCGCCGCAGTACCGGCAGCCAAAGCCGGGGCAAGGGAGCGCACGAGGAGAACGGTAGGCGCGTTCCACGGCACGATGATTCCAGCGACACCGATCGGTTCGGGCACCACAACCGAAAGCTTGCCAGCGTCAGGCAGGACTGAGCGCCCATAGCTCGTACGCACAAGCGAAGCGTAGTAGCGCAGTTTCGGTGCGTTCATGGACACCTCGAAACCTGCCTCGTAGCGCGTTTTTCCGTTCTCGCGAACCACGGCTTCGATCAGGGCTTCCGCATGCTGGTCGAAAAGGTCGGCCAACTCGTTCAGCGCGCGAGCACGTGGCCTGACCCCATAGGGTGGTCCGGTTTCAATCTTAGTTCATGATCGGC
>NZ_JBQYLP010000122.1:0-8163 GCF_052683555.1 Burkholderia sp. BC1 | reverse complement strand
CGGCTACGTCTGCGATGACCGCCGAGCCGAATAAATCAGCGTTTCCCTAGTAATAACTACACGCTGAGGGACCATGCTGACGTTGGATTTGCTCGTCATAGAGCGACTGGTTGTTCATCACATCAATCAACGGGATGCGGACAGAAACGTCGTCGAGCCAAATTACGCTGACGACTTGCTGCACTTGCCGCCGGGAGCGATGGATATGTTTACGCGACGGATTGTGCAGGCACTCGGGCATCGGTCGCACGGTATCGAGGTCGATATAAGAGACGCGGGTCCGGGCAGCTTTTTTCAGAATGCTGCCGATGCTATGCATGCTGACGAAGGTCAATTCATGGCGCTGAGTCGCCAGATGGCGCATGACTTGGCTGCTGCGCAGGTCACGCGGGATTTGCCGCCGAGCAAGCTTATTGTTGTTTCGGGCGTCGTGGGCAGAGTGCAACGCCGATTTATGGCAGTCATCAAAGCAGAAATGCAAGATGGGTTGGGTGAGACTAGACACGGTCGGCAGACTCAGATTGACTACCTGACGAATATCTTTCTTACTGACAGTCAGCGTCTGTATAAGATTGGCTACGTGCAACAGATCGGCGGGAATGCGGGACGTGCTCAGCCGTACCAGCGGGAGCATTTCGTGATGCATCTTTTCGACCACTTGATGACGGGGACCGAGACAAGAAGCGCTGCGCTGTATTTCTACAGCGGGTTCATGGGCGCTGACATCGCTGCCTCAGACAAGCGTCTGACACAGGACTTCTACGAACGTACCATCGAGTTCATTAACTCTCGCGGCTTCGAGCCAGAGGACCGTATGGATCTTGTCGATGCGTTGCGTTCAGAGCTCCGGAGCAACAAACAGACCCTCAGCGTGGCCGACTTTGGGGATGAACACTTTGAGCGAGCTACACGTGACGAGTATTGCGATTTCATGGAGCGTGCCAACTTTCCGGTGCATGCAGTATCCAAGAACACGGAGTACATCAAAGCGAAGCTTAAACGGCGACAGCGAATGGTTTTTTCGGGGGACGTAGTGATTTCTACGCCACCTGACAAACTGAAGGAGCTTGTTTCTATCGACACGTCTGTTGATGGGGTAACTACAGTTACCATTAACGGCACACTTCAGTCACAGGAATGACCCAAGACGAAGTCGATAAGTGGCTTGGCGATCTATCTCCCGCACTTGAGGAGTGGGGGAAATTTGTCGTCCAGCGAGTCACTAATCGGGTGCGAGGCGAAATCGGAGAGCATAGGTATGGATCCTTCTTCAAGGTGGAGCCGACCTATCGTGTGAAGAGTGCCAAGTCCGCTTTTGAGAAAATCGACAGGAAAGGATACACAGATCCCGGCAGGCAGATCACGGATCTAGTGGGGGCACGCTTCATCGTTTTAGTGCGCACGGACATCGACATACTACAGGAGGCTTTGGCTCACTGCACAGACTGGACGCTTAGCAGGGAGCGGGACCCGTCATTCGAAATCAGCCAGGAGCCAATGGTCTTCGACTATCAGTCGGTCCATTATCTCGCAAGAAATAAGAGCAAGCTGGTACTCAACGAGGTTGAAGTGCCAGCGGATCTTGCGTGCGAAGTCCAAGTGCGAACGTTGTTGCAGCATGCATATGCGGAACTTGTGCATGACAACATTTACAAGCCAGCGGGCGTAGTGCCATCGTCCACGAAGCGACTAGTTGCTCGGTGCATGGCGCTGATGGAAACGACGGACAGCATGTTCTGTGAGGCGCTTGAAGAGTTAAATCAGGTGAATACGGAGCGTGAAGAATGGCTTCGGTTCTTGCCTGATGTCTATGCGCAAGTCACGGGGTATCGCGATGTGTCAGCTAGTGACGACGATACAATGACGGTGTTGAGCAAATATCGCGACTGGCTAACGCAAACGAATCGAGAAAAATTGCGCGAGCTCGTTACTCTGCCTGCTCTGGCGAAGAAGATCGCCGGCCGTGTTGGTAGCGACTCTTTGTTCGATCGACCAATGTGCCTGCTCGCATACTCGTTGATTGACGAACACGGCTCGGCTGCGTTCGAGTTGTGGCCTATCGAGAGATATGCGAACGACGTACAGACGATCATGGCGGATCTCGGAAAGGCGAGCAAGGTGCGTTAAACGTCGCGAGTCTCGCAGAGGCGAGAGACCTGATGTTGTCGCGACTATTCGGGAGATACTCGCTGGTAGTGCTTAGCGAGCAACTTCTCCTTCTTCAGGCGTTGGACTTAAAGAAACCCATGCTGCGACTCCGTCTCAATAGAACTCTTTCTCTTTCACTGCACGCAGTTCTTTCGAGTTACATCTTGGGCAGCGGGCGGGAGGAGACGACCTTCTTGATCGCCAGTTGTAAAAGCATTTTTCGCATGCCATCTCGCCGCGCCAGACAAGATAAAAGCGGTTTTGTGAGCACAGCTTGCGTAAAAATCTTTGTTCATCTTCAAGCTTGCTTGTCATTGGCTTGGCCCCAGCAGCCCAATATATCGAGTCGAATTGCTTTGTGTGTCAATTCTAAACTGGCGTGTCGATCAAGCCGCAAAGCCGTGATAGCTGCCAACCGCCACGGCTGCATCAACGAATCGTTTTGCAGTTGCGTGATCCGTAATTACAGTCTTTCCATCTATGGCTAGGTAGATGCTGTCCTCGGGGTAGAACGAGAAGCGGCCAAATTCGACGTCCATTGAGGTTTTGCCGCTTTGATCCAAAACAGTCTTGTCAAAATACATCGTGACCGCCATGATTGTTCTCGCCCGAGTTGACGATGTTTCGTGCTATCGGAGTACGCCATTCTTGTGACATACGATGAGGTTCGCTTGTTCCTCGATTTCGCTATTTGAAATTGAGATGGGTGCAAAGCGCGTAGGGTAGTTTGGAGTTCTGATGATGGCGCCCTGAAATATCTTGAAGCCAGTATATCCGCCAAACTTATTTTTTGCATTTACGTAGCCGCATGCAGTATTACCGTCTGCGCTAATCCGTATTTCGCGGAATTTTGCGCTATCTGGGTCAGTTAATTCGTGAATGATGGCTTGCTTTATCGCTTTTTCATCTTCGGGGCTGACCGAGTTTTGCGCGTAGGAGAGTGCCGGAGAAACTGCAAGCAAGAGGGCGCTCGCCGCCTTAGAGGTGAATCTCATTGTGAAGTCCCCGTTAAGTTGTCAGCTTGATATTCAACCTTATACCACATCGTAGCTGGAATCGGGGTGTCGCCGGGATAATCGGCGCATGAATGATAGCCAACACCATAAGGACTACCCGTCACTTACCATCGCGCAGATTCGCGATCTGGTTGCATTGGTCCGGGACAGCTTCGGAGGCAATCTCCCATGGACCAGCTTCATCGAACGTCTGTTGATGTCGCTCGAAGACATTCCGGGATTCGAGATGAGCGATGTTCCTCCATCGCTGATTGACTTGGCATGGGCTGAGTACGTCGGCCATCGCATCGAGTCCTGATCGCTACTTGTGCCGCTTGCTCTTTGCTGGATGCTTGGCCTTGAGCATGCCAGCGAATTGCTGAACAAAATTCACGACGAGTTCCCGCTCGTCGCTATCCAATCCATTGAGCGCATTCGCAATCATCGCCAGTTGGTCGTCCGGCCGCTTCGATCCACGTTGCAATAACTGGTCGACCGAGCAGTCCAGCGCGTCGCTGAGCTGCTGGAGCCGATGCAAGGTCGGCATCCTCGTACCGCGCTCCCATCGACTAATCGCCTCCTGTTCCAGATCGATCATCTCCGCAAGCTTGGCCTGAGTCAGACCGCGTGCGCGCCGTTGTTCGGCAATGGCGGTCCCGACACGAGCAGCAAGCAGCGCGTCTTCGGCATCGTCGGTGGGCGAGGTAGGGCGGGTAGTCATAGGCCGATATGGTCGTCTTCATTCCGGTAGTGATGAACAACCATAGTGGAATGTAATATTCCAATATGGTTGAATTCGAGGCGACTTTGCCGTATCGTGCGGAAATGCCTGAGCGGTCGGGGATAACAGCGAACGCCGTCGGGCAAGGGCCAATTCAGAAAAATCAACGACCTATGACCACGAACGATCCTCTTTCCCGGTTTCACGCCTTCATGACCGCCTATGAGGGATGTCGAGCGTCGGCGCTCGCGAGCGCGTTGCAGATGACGCCGATGGCGGCCAGAGCACTCGGACTGATCAATGCATTTCCGGGCATGACCCTGCACGAACTGAGTTGTGTTCTCGGCGGCAGCCAGGGGCAGGTAATCGGCGCGGCATTCGACCTCAAGCATCTCGGATATATCGACATCACCGAGGAGAAAAACGACAATCGCCGGTGCGTTCTCCAGCCCATTCGCGACCGAATGTTCGGCTTCGATGGGTATCAGCGGCTCGTGAACAATCTGGCGGCGGACGCCGGAATCGCCGAACGCTTGGAGGCGTTGCTACCGCTGTATCAGGACGTTTTGATGAAAGCTTTGGAAGAGTTGCAGGGAGACGCCCAAAACGTTCAGTATCAAGCGCAGCGGCGGATTCTCGCGCGGGTGGTGTGACCACACGGCCACGTGTGTTGTGTTGGATCGGAGATAGCGGGATCGAAGGGGCGACGTCGGCATATTCCCGAGGCGCAGCAAGCTACTTGCGACGCTGATTTTTCCCGTGACCGGACTCGAACGCGAGCATATCGCTCGGCGGGACGTTCAAGGTTTCGGCTAGGACGCAGATATTGTAGAGCGCGATGTTTCTCTGACCGCGCTCGATCCCGCCGACATACGACCGCGCCAAGCCCGATTCGAGGGCGAGTTTTTCCTGCGACCAGCCTTTCGCCTTTCGCAGTTCCACCAGCCGTTTTCCGAACAATTCGAGCGGGTCGTAATCCATCGTTGGATGTCCATGAACATCCGTTGGAGGGTATGGATTTGACCTTTATGAAGCCACTCTCTATGAGGACACGCACTATAAGTTACAATTTGCCGTCTGGATGGGGAGCGTGCCCCGTTGGCTCTACTCCCTGATGATCGTTTCCGCGAGCTAGGTCAAAGTCCGTCCGTGTGTTCACTTCATCGGTTGCTGGCAGCAGGCTTCCCCTTACAATGGCTGGCCTTGGTTTCGTGCCTGATCCTGATGATGCTTTCCATTCGGCATCTCCGTCCTTCCGCCAAAGTGATTGTTGTTGCCCTTGCCGGGTGGATAGCTGCGGCATCGATCGTCATTGGTGTTCTTGTTGCCTCCGAGATTGCCCGTCTGCGAAGAGAGTTCGTGGGCCAGAGTGAGACGACCTACGAAATCGTTCGCCAGCGGCTCGACCAGAATGAAGCCGTACTCGCCGGCATCGATTCCCTGCTGCACACGTTCCCCGGCGTGGAGTCGAAGGGCTTGAGCGATTACGCTCACCAAATGCTGACGCGCTATCCGCACATCTACATGATCGAGTTGCAGCCGCGCGTGGAGCTGGCTGACGTCGGGAAATTCGAGGCTTGGGCAAGAAAGAAGGTCACGCTCGGGTACTTCATCAAAGATTACGGATATGGGGGCGAGCGGAAATGGCATCCTGCATCGACCCGCTCTGTCTACTATCCGATAACCTTCATGGAGCCGCAGGAGCCGGCTGCTCTTCCGGTCCTTGGGCTGGATGTCTATGCCGACAGCAAGTTTCGGGGGGCGATAGACAAGACCATCCGGACAGGGCGACCGTCGATTTCCGCACCCTTCGACCTGTATGAGGGCGGGCGGGCTTATCTGATCTTCAAGGCCATCTACAGTAGCCCTCCGGAAACCAGCAGCGTTGCAGTACGAGCACAACTCGCGACCCGAGTTGTTTCGATGCTGATTGGAGCGGCCCCACGTATCTGAGGACACAAGGACTCTCTTAAAATGAGGGATAGTCTTGTGCCTATCAGTAAGCCTAGTCATTACGTGGAAAGCATCGAAATTCTGACCGAGCCGGAGCGCCGTCGTCGGCGCACGGCGCAAGAGAAAATCGCCATCGTGCAGGAGACACTTGAGCCGGGAGCATCGGTGTCGGCCGTGGCGCGTCGGCACGGCGTCAATGCCAACCAGGTGTTCGGCTGGCGCAAGCAATACCAGGAAGGCAGTCTGGCGGCGGTGAAGGCAGGCGAAACCGTTGTGCCGGCATCTGAGCTGGCCGCCGCCATCAAGGAAATCAAGGAACTGCAACGGCTACTCGGGAAGAAGACGCTGGAGGTCGAAATCCTGAAAGAAGCCGTGGAATGGGGCCGTTCAAAAAACCTGATTGCGCGCTCGCCCTTGCTGCCGGGGGACGACCGATGAAGACGGTCTGCGAAGTTCTCGGCGTGGCGCGCTCTGCCGTGGCGGTGAAGCGAACTCGCTTGTCTGACTGGCGCGATGGTCGCCGTGCCCGCGTGACCAATGACGCTGGACTGGTCGAGGAAATTCAGACCCATGTAGCGCATCTGCCGACTTACGGCTACAGGCGTGTCTGGGCGCTGTTGCGTCGCAGTCGGGAGCAGACCGGTGCGCCGTGCGTCAACGTCAAGCGCGTGTATCGGGTCATGCGTGAGCATCAGTTGCTGCTGCGCCGCCCCGGAGTGCGGCGAGACAAGCGGCGGCATGACGGTCGCATTGCCGTAGACCGCAGCAACACCCGCTGGTGCTCCGACGGCTTCGAGTTCCGGTGCGACGATGGTACGCCGCTGCGCGTGACGTTTGCGCTGGACTGCTGCGACCGCGAGGCGATTAGCTGGGCAGCAACGACCGGCGGGCATAGCGGTGATGTGGTGCGCGACGTGATGCTGGCCGCCGTCGAGCAGCGCTTCGGTACCACACGGGCCGCGCAGCCCATCGAATGGCTGTCGGACAACGGCTCGGCCTACATCGACCACCGTACGCGCAGCTTCGCTCGCGAACTGGGCCTTGAGCCGCTGACCACGCCGGTACGTTCGCCGCAGAGCAATGGCATGGCTGAATCGTTCGTGAAGACCATGAAGCACAATTACGTTGCCTATATGGACAAGCCTGACGCACCAACGGCGCTCTCGCATCTGGCTATCGCGTTCGAACACTACAATGAGCGCCACCCGCATAAAGCCCTGCAATACCGCTCGCCTCGCGAGTTCAGGCGTAATGCGGTGTCATCAACCTAACGGTGTCCGCGTGTCCTGAGTTACAGGGGCAACTCCAGTGGCGGAGTCGCCCGCATCCGCATAAGACGGAGCAACGATGTTGCCCTCCACCGAAACAAGGGAGCGCCGCGCTTGGGCAAGACCCGGGGGCGTGACGATCGAGGGAGGATTCAGAGAGGCTCGGCGGGCAACTGGAGATTCGGTTGATCCCAACCTCGGCGCTCGGGTCATCACTGCCAGAAGCGCGCCCGGCGGAGTGCCCTCCGGCCGGCCGGGCCGCTCGGCTTTTGCAGTCGATGTGGCCGGCCCAGCATCATCGCTGGCCAAAAGATTGATCGAATCACTGCTAGGGCGCGAGACAAGAATAGTAGGGTTAGTGCCGGACATGACTTTTCCCATGTAAATGAACGATTGAAAGCCGAACCGAATGGCGTTTGCGTGCCGCTCGTTGGCAATGTCATCGGAATGACATACGCCTATTTTCGGCTTCGTCGATGCGTTCGCTCCGCACGGGACGAAGTTATGGCTCAGTGGGCGAATGGCTCGCGCGGCTCCGGCGCGAAAGCCGGCTTGCGCGACGCGTGCCTGTCTCTCAAGCGAGGGCTTGCGCTTTTTGCATGACCCGTCGCGTAACGAGTTCGCCGAGGGCAACGTCGGCGAGCCCTATGCCAAGCGATTTAAAGACGGTGATATCGCCTTCGTCGCGCCCAAGAGAGTCGCCGTTGGCAATCGCGCTGCCAAGCTCGACCACCTCTTCCCAATGGATTACCCCGGCAGCGGCCATCAACAGATCGCCGGCTTCAGCCTTTGCTTGCTCCAGCGATTCGACGACGATGAGGCTGGCGCGAGAAAGCACCGTATCGTCGATTTCGCGTGCATTCGGTTTGCTTGAGCCGATGGCCGCGACGAATGTGCCCGCTTTGACGTCGGCGCCATCGAAGAGCGGCACGGCGCTTCTCGTCGCGGTGACGATGACGTCGGCGGCTTTCACGGCCGCCTCGGCGGACGACGCATCGAAGCGCACTTGCGGAAAGAGCGCCTGCATCTGCGGATTTCGGCGATGGTGATCAATCGTTTCGGCGAACGTGATCAGTCT